>NZ_LATD01000186.1 GCF_000981895.1 Streptomyces odonnellii
CGCTCCGCCGGTCACGCAGGCGGCTTGACTTCGTCATTGAGACTCCTCCGCTGCGGTGAGGACCAGTTCGGCGAGGCCGGCGACCGACGCTAGCAGCACATCCGGTCCGTCCGGCGGAGCCGACGGCAGCATGCCGCCGTTTCCCGTACGGACACCGACCACGACCGCGTCCAGCCGGCGGCCGAGCGTGATGTCGGCCGGCGTGTCCCCGACCACGAACAGCCGCTCCGCGGGCCGGTGCCCGAGACGGTCGAGAGCCCGGCGGGCCAGCACCACCTTGGCCTCCGCGTCCGACAGACCGGTGTCCGAGCCGGGCAGGTCGTCCCGGGTCATGACCTGCCCGAAACAGTCCTCCACGCCGTGCGCCCGCAGCAGCTCACGCGTCTGCTCCGTACCGACCCACGAACTGACCAGCGCCAGCCGCACCCCGGCCGCCCGCAGCGCGCCCAGGGCCGGCACGGCCCCCTCGTACAGCGACCCGTGCGGCATGTAGCGCCGTACGACGTCGTCCACGCGGTCCAGCACCCGTACCTTCCCGATGCTCAGGGAGCCGCTGGTGATCGAGGTCCAGTACGGATAGCCCAGGATCTCCGCGCGGGGCGGCGGCTGCGCCCGGGCCTCGTCGTGCAGATCGAGGATGAAGCGGTGGAACATCTCGTAGAAGTCCAGCAGGGTGCCGTCGCGGTCCAGGACGACGGTGACGGGGGCCGTCACCGGGGTCCTTCGAGGACATCGGCCGTTTCCTCGGCGCCGGGAGGCAGCTCCCACGGGAAGACCGTCCAGTCGTCCACCTCCACGGCCAGGAAGTCCGGACGGCCGCGCGAGCCGATGTTGCGGACCACGACCGCCGAGCGCACGCCGGCCGCGCCCAGCCCGCGTACGGTCTTCTCGGCCAGGGCCATGGTCCCGCCGTCGCCCATGATGTCGTCGACGATCAGCACCCGCTCGCCGGTCAGCGGCCGCTCCGGCACCACGTAGTCGAGCACCGCCTCACCGCGCTCGCTGTAGCGGGAGTTGGAGCTGTTGCGGGGAATGCCGAGGATCCGGAAGTCGGTCACACCCAGCAGGTTCGACAGCGCGACTGCGGGCGGCAGCCCGCCCCGGGCGATGCCCGCGATGACCGTCGGCGCGAAGCCGTCGGCCCGTATGTCCCGGGCGAGGCCGTCGAGCATCCGGCCGGCCTCGGCCCATCCGATGGTGAGCAGCTTCTCGCGCCGCCATACCGGAACCGCGTTCACCTGGCACCTCCCGTGCGGACCCAGCGGTCGATGACATGCCCACTGCCGGGGCCGGTGCCGATGAGATCCACGGGACGTTCCAGTCCTTCCTCGATGTGTTTGACGAACTCCCTCGCGGCGTCCGGGAGTTCGCCGCCGTCCTGTCCGAGGACCGCCGGGTCCACCTGGTCCAGGAAGGTCAGCGCGATCCTGGACGGCCGGTTGATCCGTACCGCCTCCCGTGCCTGCGCCATGTCGAAGCCGCCCACCCGGCGGCGCCGCCCGGTCACCGTCCCGTACTCCACCACCCCGAGCCGTTCCGCCTCCCTCTCGTCGATCTCGGTGGGGAAGGGCCCGGCGCCGACCCGGGTCGGATGGGCCCGCAGTACCAGGACGACCTCGTCGACGGCGAGCGGCCCGAGACCGGCGTCGGCGGCGGCCGTACTGGCGGTCGAGTCCTTGCCGACGGTGTACGGATACGTGCCGAACAGCACGGACAGGCCGAAGCCGTTGGTCCCCTCGACCACGACCCCGTCGCCCGCGTCGACGGCCCGGTTCGCCTCCTCCGCAGCGTCGGTGAGATAGGGCGCCAGCTCGGGGATGTCCTCGGCGCGGCGGGCCGCGCGCATGGCCCGTCCTGCCAGCGCCGGGCCGTGCCCGCTGCCGGTGCTGCGCACCTTGTCGCGCAGCCCGGCGTCGGCCTGTTCGGCGGCGAGGTGGGCGGGGTCGATCACGGTGGCGCGGTAGTCGACCCCGATCCGGCCGGCCACGCCGTTCTCCTCGATCTCCCGCAGCAGCACCTCCGGGCGGATCAGCACGCCGGCGCCGAGCAGCAGCCGGGTGCGCGGATTGACGATCGCGCTCGGTACCTGGCGCAGCCGCAGGGTGCGCCCCTCGTGGACCACCGTGTGTCCCGCGCCCGGGCCGAGGCCGGCCCGTACCGCCACGGCGGGATCGTCGCGCAGGGCGAGATAACTGGAGATCTTGCCCTTGGCCTCGTCGCCCCACTGCCCGCCGACCACGATCGTGGCCCGCGTGTCTCTCTTGCCTGTGGTGTCCGTCATCGCGCTCCTTCCGCCGCCGGGACGGCGGCCAGCACCCGTTCCGCCCGCCGTACGGTCTCCCGGGCGAGGGACTCGCTCGCACCGGCGTCCGGCGCGGTCTTGGCCAGTTCCGCCAGTTCGGCGGCCGGTATCAGGGCGGTGACCGCCGGGTCGTCCGCCAGTACCTCCAGCAGGTCCCGGCCGGCGGCCGCGGCGTCGGCGCTGGCGCGCTGCAACGTCCGGTAGCCGGCCAGCCGTTCCGTACCGCGCTCGATCAGGGTCAGCAGCACCGCCTCGCTGAAGAACGCGTTGCGGGACAGGGCGAGGTTGGCGTCCATCCGGTCGGGACGCACCCGCAGATCGCCGACCACCGCCGTCGCCACCGTCAGCATCTCGTCGAGCAGCACGCCCGTCTGCGGCAGGGTGAAACGCTCGTTCGCGGAGTTGACGAGATCGCGCTCATGCCAGGTCACCACGTTCTCCAGGGCGGGCCCGACCAGGGACCGCAGCAGCCGGGCCAGACTGCAGACCCGTTCGCAGCGGACCGGGTTGCGCTTGTGGGGCATGGCCGAGCTGCCGATCTGGCCGCCCTCGGCGAACGACTCCGCGACCTCGCCGATCTCGGTGCGCTGGAGGTTGCGGATCTCGGTGGCCAGATTCTCCAGACACGCGGCGGTGAGCGCGGCCCAGCAGACGAACTCCGCGATCCGGTCCCTGGCCACCGCCTGCGCGCTGATCTCCGGCTCGGGCAGCCCGAGCAGCTCCAGCACCTCGCGCTGCACCCGCGGCCCGAGCGGTCCGAGCCCGGCGAGGGTGCCCACCGCCCCGGCCACCTTGCCCATCACGGCACGGGCCCGCAGCTCGTCCAGCCGGACCACACAGCGCGTCAACTGGTCGAGGAACACCGCCAGTTTGAAGCCGAAGGTGATCGGCTGCGCGTGCTGGCCGTGCGTACGGCCGATCATCAGCCGCTCGCCGTCCGCGCCGATCCGGTCCCGCAGGGCGGCCAGCAGCCCGGTCAGCCGCTCCCGCAGCAGCCCGATCGCGCCGTCCGTCTGAAGAGCCAGTGCGGTGTCGAGGATGTCGCTGCTGGTGGCGCCGAAGTGCACATATCTGCCGTACGGTCCGCAGGACTCGGCGAACACCTGCACCACGGAGAAGAGTTCATGACCGCTCGTACGCTCGGAACGCGCGACGGCGGCCAGATCGGGCACATACTCCCGGGCCCGCAGCGCGATATGCCGGGCCGCCTCCGCCGGGATCACCCCGTGCCGGCCCTGGACCTCCGCCAGCGCGCCCTCGACCCGCACGAACAGGCCGTAGCGCGCCGGGTCGGTGAACAGCGCCCGCATCCGCTCACTGCCGTACCGGCCGGTGTCCACCGGTGTTGTCATTTGACCGCCGCCGCGTAGTCGAGCGGCACCTGCTCGGCACGCCCCAGGGCATGCGGCCGGCTCTCGGCCAGCCCGGCCGGGGTGACCCGGACGAACTCCGCGCGCTCCCGCAGCGCGGCCAGATCGTGCGCGCCGGAGTAGCTCATGCCCGAGCGCAGGCCCCCGAGGAACGGACGCAGGGTGGCCGCGAGGCTCCCGCTGTACGCGAAGGTCGCCTCGACGCCCTCCGGGGTGTACTCGTCCAGTTCCTCGCGGCTGACCTCCTCGCCGCGGGCCCGCTTCAGGGTCAGCCGCATGCCGAAGGTGACAAAGCCCGTACTGACCTTGGCCTTGCGCCCCTCGTGCTCGACCAGCTTCGCCTCGCTCTCGTCGGCACCGGCCAGGGCGCTGCCCAGCATGACGGCATGGGCCCCGGCCGCGAGCGCCTTGACCAGATCGCCGGGTGCCTTGATGCCGCCGTCGGCGATCACCGGGATCCCGCTCCGTACGGCCTCCTCGGCGCAGTCGAGCACGGCGGTGAGCTGCGGCACCCCGCTGCCCGCCACCAGCCGGGTGGTGCAGATGCCGCCGGGGCCGATGCCCACCTTGACCACGTCGGCGCCCGCGTCGATCAGATCCCGGGTTCCGGCGGCCGTCGCCACATTGCCGGCGATCAGGGTGGTACGGGGGAAGCGGGCGCGCAGCTCCTCCACCACCTTGATCACATAGTCCGCGTGGCCGTGCGCCACATCGGTGACAAGGACGTCCGCGCCTGCCGCGACCAGTAGTTCGGCGCGTTCCCGGTAGTCGTCGACGACCCCGACCGCGGCGGCCACACGCAGCCGTCCCTCCGCGTCGAGCGCCGGACTCCGCCCGAGGGTGCCGGTGGCCACGGGCGCGGCCTTCACCGCCGCTATCTCGGCGGCCTGGTCCTCGGCGGTCTGCATACGGTGCACGACCCCGAGGCCGCCGAGGCGCGCCATCGCCTCGGCCATCCGGGCCCCCGTGCACCAGGGGGTGTTGGCGGACAGTACGGGAATGCCCAGCGCGACGTCACCGCCGAGCGTGGTGTCCAGGCGGGTCGCCGAGCGGCTCACCACCGAGGTGCGCTGCGGCACCAGCAGGACGTCGTCCAGGCTGAGTCCCGTACGGATCTCAGGTACGGCCATGCCGAACTCCTTGGTCGTGGCGGGTGTTGGGACCGGGCGGCCCGGCGGGGGCGGCCCGGTTCACAGGCTCCTCGGGAGGACCATGGCCACGACCTCCTGGCGGGCCGGGCCGTGCTCCTCGAAGACACCGTTGAACACCGAGGACGTCATCAGGGCCGGGGTACGGATCCCGCGCATGCTCATGCACAGGTGCTCGCCCCGCGCCAGCACGGCCACGTCCTCCGAACCGGTCACCTCGGTGATCTCGTCCGCGATGTCACGCACCAGGCGCTCCTGCACCTGGAGCCGGTGCGCGTGCCGGTGCGCGATCCTCGCGAACTTCGACAGGCCCAGGACCTCCCCGCGCGGCCGGTACGCGATGGTCACCGAGCACGAGAACGGCAGCAGGTGGTGTTCGCAGAGCGACCAGAGCTGGATGTCCGACACCAGGACGGTCTGGCCGTCGGTGTGCAGCGGGAAGAGCGTGCCGACCTTCCCCGGGTCGTAGCCGCTGAACTCCCGCCACCAGCGCGCGAACCGGGCCGGAGTGTCCTTCAGCCCGTCCCTGTCCGGGTCCTCCCCGATCTCGATCAGCAGACGCCGGGCCACGTCCTCCAGCGGATCGCGACCGTCCGCGGGCTCCTCCTGGAGCACATCGACTGCCGTAAATGTCACCTCATACGCCTCTCCTGTCGCCCCAGAGGGCGACATGCATTCGGGTCGTCAGGTTCCAGCCCCGGGCGATGACGTCGTCGCCGAGCGCCACGAGATGCCGCGACACCTCGTCGGGCGTCCGGCCCTCGGGCATGATCCAGACCGGGGTGGTGCCGTGGCGCTCGACGATGGCGGCCACCTCGTCGAGGTCGGCGGTGGTGCGGCAGACGAATTTGAACGCGGTGCCGGGCAGGGCGGCCAGCGCCGCCAGCGCCTCGGGAACGAGCCTGCGCTCCTCCCGGTCGCCCGAGTGGGACAGCTTGGGCGAGACATTGAACCGCACCCCGGTGGCGGCGAGTTCGGGCCGGGGCACGACCGTTCCGTTGCTCTCGATCTCGATCCGGTGGCCGGCGGCGGTCAGCGCGCGCAACAGCGGGAGCAGCCGCGTCTGCTGGCTCAGCGGCTCGCCGCCGGAGACCACCATCAGCGGCACCTCGTACGCCCGCAGCCGTTCGTACACCTCCTGCCAGGGCATGGGGTGCAGCTCCTCGTGGGGCACATACGCCCGGCCCGTGTCGCCGACACCGGTCCAGTCCCAGGTGTACGGGGTGTCGCACCACCGGCACGACAGATTGCAGCCGCCCAGACGAACGAACGCGCAGCGCTCACCCGCGGAGGGGCCCTCTCCCTGGACGGTCCTCAGGTGGGGCCGAAGATCTCGTTGACCACGAGCTTCGACTCCACGACGGCATCACCCCCGTTCGCCGCGCCTTCCCCGGCGGCGGTCACGGGCGGTACTCCGCCCAGGTCTTGGCCGTCTCGCTGATCCGTACCCCGCTCAGCTCCGGATACCGGGACACCCACCGCTCGTACAGCCACCGCGAGAGATGCTCCGCGGTCGGATTGACCCCCTCCAGCACCTCATTGAGATGCCGGTGGTCGACATCGCTGTCCAGCCACTTCTTGAAGTCGCCGAGGTCGCCGTAGTCCCGTACGAAACCGATCTCGTCCAGCCCGTCCCCGGCCGCCGAAAGCTCCAGCTCCACCACATAGTTGTGCCCGTGCAGCCGCCCGCAGGGATGCTCCTCGGGCAGCCCGTCGAGCCGGTGGCTCGCGGAGAAATGAAACTCCTTGCTGATCCGAAAACCCATGTCAGACCTCCCGCCCCGATGGTGCCGACGCAGCCGCCCGGGCCACATCACGGCCACCACCGTGAGACACCCGCCGGGACCACCGAGACACAGGGCCCGAGCCTGCCGAGAGACACCGCGCTCCGGACTTCGCCGGCCGGCCCGAACGCGGTTCGCGGCGCGACCCCCCCCCACGTGCCCCACGCGGCGAGCGGCAAGTCGGTCGTCGGCGTCAACACCGACTACGTGGACACCGCCGAGGCGGGCGTCGTTGGCCGCGCAGGGTGGCGCGCTGGAGGATGCGTTTCAAGGGGGAGCGGAGGTCGAACTGATGGACACTGGTCCGGATGAGCTGCGTCAGTTCGGGATCGCTCGCCATCGCCGCGTTCAACCAGGCACACCGACCGCGCGGCCCGGTTCAGCCTCCGAGGCGGTGCGCGAGGCGGAGCAGATCCGCCGAGCGCAGCACCCGTCCGCCGAACCCTGGGAGGGGGACATGGAGCGGCTGGGTCCAGCGGGCGGGGATCGCGTCCAGCCCGTAGTACGCCCCCGCGAGGCCTCCGGTCACTGCGGCGACGGTGTCTGTGTCACCGCCGAGGTCGATCGCCGCGCGTATCGCGTCTTCGAAGCCGGTGGTGGTACGCACGGCCCAGACGGCGGACCCCAGACAGGGCCAGACGGCACCGTTGAACTCGGTCGCCTGATCGGGGTGCCAGTCGGGCGCGAGGACCGTGGCGTAGCGCCCGCGGTGGTCGGGATGGACAAGAGCCAGGATGTCCGGGAGCGCGGTGAGGGGGTCGGTGCCCTCCAATGTGACACGGATGAGTTCGTGGAAGATCGCGGTGCCTTCCCAGGCCGCGCGGTCGCCGTGGGTGAGGGCGGCGATGCGGCGGGCCGCGTCCATGGTGGCTTCCTGGCCGGCGGAAGCGAAGTGGACCGCGGATGTCGATGCCCGCATCAAGGAGCCGTTGCCGGCGGCTCGCCGGTTGACCTGGAAATGGATCGCGGCGGCGAGGTCCCAGGGCATGCCGTTGGTCAGGACGTCTTCGGTCTGCAAGCCGATGTCCTTGGGTTCCGATGCCGCCCACCGCTGGAAGCGGGCGAAGATGTCCGGCAGATCGAGTCCGCCCCGATCCAGCAGGGATTCCGCGACCAGGACGGCCATCTGCGTGTCGTCGGTGGCCTCGCCCGGGTCCCAGCCGCCGCCTCCGCTCATCTCGCCACCGGCACCAGGCACGGGAAACCGCGCGGAGAACGCGCCCGGGGCGCCGAACTCGAAGGGGCCACCCAGGGCGTCCCCCACCGCGGAGCCGATGACCGCGCCGGCCGCCCGCTGCACTCGCTTCATTCGCGCAGGCTATCCGTGCCGCCTCGGCGGTGTCCTCGCCCGGGCCGCCACGCCGAACGCCTCCCCCGACAACGGCGCACGTGTCGAGGCCCTCAGCACCTGGTTCGGCACAGGTACCCCGCGCGACAACCGACGCGGGCCCGCCGGTCGGTGGCGTACCGGCCGGCGGGCCGTCGAGGCGGTCCCTACGGGGCGCCCGGGGCGTCCTCGTTCACCGGAGGGCGTCGAACAGCATGCTCGCGGCCACCGCCGCCCCGTCGGTGCGGATCTCGGTGCCCAGAGCCTTCGCCCGCGCCCGGGTCTCAGGCGCCAGGGCCGTCTTGAACGCGACGCCCAGGGACTCGACGGTCGGAGCCGGGTCATCGAGTGCCGCGCCGATGCCCAGGTCCGCCACCCGGCCGGCCCAGTACGGGTTGTCCGCCAGCCGGAGAGCCACCACCACGTGCGGCACGCCCGCCCGGGCGGCCGTCAGCGTCGTACCCGCACCGCCGTGGTGCACCACGGCGGCCACCCTGCCGAACAGACGCTGTTGGTTGACCTCACCGATGGCGAAGCAGTCGTCCCGGTCGTCGATCAGGTCCAGGTCCGCCCAGCCGCGGGAGACGAGTACGCGGTGACCTTGCGCGCGGATCGCCTCGATGGCCTTGCGGGCGATGTCCGGCGACGGGCGCATGCTGCCGAAGCCCACGTAGACCGGCGGCGCGCCCGCGTCCAGGAACGTCAGCAACTCGGCCGGGAGCGGGCGTTCGTCCGCCAGGGTCCACGCACCCGTCTGTATCACGTCGAGGCCCGGGGTCTCCCGCCACGGTCCCAGGACCGGGTCCGCCGCCAGCCACGGCTGGTCGGTGAAGACATGGTCGCGGACGTTGTCCACGGGCGGCAGACCGATCGATGCCCGGTGACCGTTGAGCGTCTCACTGAATTGCGCGTTCACGTTGTGGGCGTCCAGCGCCCACAACGCCCGGTTGTCGTTCATCTCCGGCTCCGGCTCCGCCCAGCCCGGCCGTGGCGGTGGCGCATGGTGTGGTGACGGCAGATTGACCGCTGAATAGCTCGCGTACACGTAGCGGATGCCCGCGGCCTCGGCCACGGACCGCGCGGCGATCTGCGCCAGGCCGGCCGCCACCAGCGCGTCACATCCGTCTGCCGCCGCAGGGAAGACGTCGAATTGTGTGTCGACCATCTCGGTCCGGTACCGGGACAGATCCGCCGCCGACGGCAGAGTCGTCCCGCGCATCAACTCCCGCACCGGTGGCCCGACCGGCACCAGTTGTATTCCGATACCCGCCAGCTTCTCCGCGAACTCCTCGTCCGGCGGGGCGCACATCCGCACCTCCACGCCGAGCGCTTGCAGCCGCACCGCGAGTGCCACCAGCGGTTCGACATCACCACGCGTCCCGTATGTGGACAACAGCACCCGCATTCCGCGTCCTCTTTCGTTCTGGCTTCGCATACGTTTCGGCCCGTGCCCGCCCAGGCTTCGAGCGGTCCTCGTTGACGGCGATGTGTCGGCCGTAGCGGAGTGCGGCAGCAGTGTACGTCGCGTGGTACCGAACGCGGCGGTGGTCCCAGAACACCGAGGTGTCGGGCCCGTGCGCGCTTTGCCCTCGTCCAGGCGGATATGCAAGTAAGCTCCGCAGTACCGGAGTTGGAAGCAGCCGACGCGGGACAGGTGCCCGGCCCCACTGACGGTCTCGTCGATCAACGCTCCCTCTCGCGTGGAGCCGTCCCGGGTGGCTACGGTGAGCGCCGACGTGCTTTTCAGGCCGACGGTACGGCGTCGGCCCTGGGCCGCCCGTACCCGGCAAAACGTGCAAGGTTCCCGATCGTCAACACAATCTGAGGGCCACTCAATGCATAGTTCGTCCGTGCCCGTCCCTGATGTTTCGGTCATTTTGCCCTGCGCCGGATTCGGCACGCGTTTCGGGGCGCCGTACTCGAAGGAGCTGCACTGTCTGGCTCCCGGGGTCACAGTGCTGGACCGCAGCCTGGAGGGCGTCGTCGAACTGGCCAAGAGCGGACTCAACGTGCGCCTGGTCGTCGTATTCAGGACCCATAAGCTGGACACGGTGAGTTATCTCGCGCGCTACGCCGAGACCTTCCAGATTGTCTTCGTTTACCAGGACGAGTCGTTCGAACCGGGGCTCGACGGGGCGATCCGGTCCGCCCTGCCGATAACGCGGGGACCGGTGGCCCTTGTCCTGCCTGACATCGTTGTCAGTGGTACGGGCAGTGTCGGCAGTCTTCTCGCCGCAGTGCGACAACTGGACGTGGCGGGTTGGAGCGTAGTGGCCGCCGAAGAGCGAGACCCCGACACACTGCAACAGATGGGCGCGCTGGCCGTGGCCGAGGAGAGCGGCGTGGTGACAGTCGGGGCGGCCACCGACAAGCCGGCGGATCCTTCGGGCTTCAACGCGTTCTGGGGCATGGTGGCAGTCACCGAGGAAGAGGCACACCGTCTACCTGACGTGGTGAGCAAAGGAGCGGACAGCCCACTGACCGGTGCGGTCGCTCTCATGGTGGAGCGAATCGTCAACTACAACACGGCTGCGGGCTGACTCGCCGGACGCCGACGCGGCAGACCTCGCGGGTCGCCGCACGGGATATCAAGTACCGGCGGTTGGCAGGAGCTGGACCCCTGCTGGCAGGAGTTGGACCACGCCGGCCGATGGGGACACGCCTTTCTCGTAAAACACGCGGACTCTCCACCGTCCCGCGGGCACGGGCACCGGGGCTTCCTCCGGCTGACCCCTGCCGTCCGGGTAGGGCACGCCTAGGGTCTTTCGTTTGGATCTGGCTGGATCAGGGAGCGCCCGCCGCGGGAGCGGCTGATGTCTGCGTTGGTGGCGTGGATCGCAAGGCGGAGGAGGGAGCCCACGCGGAGGGGGTACCTCCCACGCCCTTAAGGCTGTGGGGGAGTAGGCGACTGACGACAACGCCGCGAGGCGCGGTGCCGGGGCCCGCGAGCCCAGCAAGATCCAAACGAGAGGCCCTAGGTCTTCGCCGGCCTCGGCCGAGTCCATCAGAACCGCCGGGCCGTCGGTCTCCCAGATCCCGCACTCCTCCTCCCACGGCGTCGCCTCATCGCCCAGGACGGCAGCGGCTGCGGCGACCAGTTCGGCTTCGGATTCGGCGCGGACGCACCGCACGAAGGCCCTGTGTTCGGGCAGGTAGCAGGTCGTGGCTGGTCCGTCTCCCAGCACCAGCACGGACGCGCTCCCGGCATCCCCCAGGCTGATCACTTCGGCGTACTCGTCGACGGCGCAGGCCCGGTCGTAATCGTCCGGTTGGTCGGTGCCACCGACGATGATGCCGTCCTCTGTGCAGCCGCTCCACTGGTGCAGCATGGACACAGGAACGACGATCAGCGGGCCGCCCATGGTTCACCCAAGTCAGGCCGAGCCTGCGGCGATTGGTGTTGACGCTGTCACCCATGTGCGCAGTCTGCCTTGATCCTTGACAGGGCGGGACGACGGTCCGCTGGACTGAGCTCAACGCAGCACGCTGCCCAACGATCACCTCCGGCCCGCTTCGCCCGCGAGCTGCGCGGTACATCTGGTCACGCCCGGAACTCCTCAGCCACCAGCACCGCTGTGCCACTACAGTGCCGTGGCCATGACGGCACTTTCGTCCTTCATCTTCGTACGCCGCGTCGACGGGCTCCGATATCACTTTGAACGGGACGGCGAGCACAACGGCCGCGCCGCCTACCGCCGGGCGGACGGGAATGTGTGGTGTGTCTGGTCACCGACCGATGGCAAGCCCTTGATGTCCAGATCCCGCTGATCGCGCGCCACCAGCCAGGGTCGGGCCCGTGGAGGTGACGTAAGGTCCCGCCTCTACAATGGGCCAATGGTGTCGATCAAGCAGGTCCAAGTCACCTTCGACTGCGCAAAGCCTGAGCGTGTTGCTCGTTTCTGGTGCGAGGTGTTGGGTTACGTCGTACCGCCGCCACCGGAGGGGTTTGCTACCTGGGACGATTACGATCGCTCGCTGCCGGCTGAGCGTCAGGGTGCGGCGTTCGCATGCGTTGATCCCTCAGGTGTGGGCCCGCGGCTGTTCTTCCAGCGCGTTCCCGAAGGCAAAGTCGTCAAGAATCGGCTGCATCTCGACGTGCGGGTCGCCACCGGGCTCGTGGGTGAAGAGCGCGTCGCCGCACTCGAGGCCGAATGCGCACGGCTGATCGCGCTCGGCGCGGTACGCGTGGAACTACTGCGTGCCGATGGCTACAACGAGTCGTGCCTCGTGATGCAGGACATCGAGGGCAACGAGTTCTGTCTCGACTGAGGGGCTGCAGAGGGAAACCGGCAGGAGGGTGACCCTCCTGCCTGCTCAGGGCCGCATTCTGATCGGGAAGTTGGAACTCGGCTGCGGCAACCTGCGCGTTGCTTCGAGCTCGTCTCGTACGTCCCGACGTTCCCCGAGAGGGTCTCGAACCACCTCGTCGTCGCGCCGCGCGGTGTCCATGGCCTCACAGAAGGCGGCGACCCCAGCACGGACGCCCAGGGCGAGGGGGAGCACAGCTACCGCCGGGCTTTCCAGCTTCCCCAGGCCAGGCAGGCAAGAAGCGCGGCGATCGCATAGTCGTCGATACCACCGCGCCGGTTCGCCGTTGCGAAGGCGCCGATACTGAGAGCGGCAAAGAGGACGCTGAGGAGTGTCCAAAACCTGATCATGCTGCTCCCGGCTCATCAGGGCTGTAGGAGCCAACGTAGCTCCCGCCCGCCCTGTATACCGCCTCCTCCGGAGTGATTGGGCGAGATAGCTGTCACTTGAGCTGGAAAGCTGTCACTGGTGGGCCGCAAAGACACAAGAACGGCCGGCAACTGGCCAACTACGCAGGACACCGCCACACCTGACCGTCTCCGAACGGCCCGGCGAACCCGACGGAAGCCTCATCCTCGACGGCACCGGCTTCCTCAAGACGCACACGACGGCGGTGCGCTCGCGTGACGGAGTGACGGCGGGACGGCCGACGGATTCCGTGAGTACGGCAGGTGCCGGGCCCTGGCCAGAGAAGGACGAGCCGGAGCGCTATCGCCGGATCATCGGGCACGGGTACTCCCTCGCGACGGCCCGCACCAAGGTCGGGCGCATTCAGGAGTCCGAAGTAACCGGCGCCGACTCGTGCGGGCCACCGCTCCGGCTTCACCATCCACAAGTTCAAGGGGCCGCCGGTCCACATCAAGGATCAACAGCGGCTCCGCGGCCGTACCTCCGCTCGTGTCCATCCGTCGTACTCCGGCGGAGGATACTTGCCCGCACCGCACCGAGCTGCTCTATCCGCCCGTCCGCCCATCATGCTGCGGCCGGTCCGTGGCCAAGAGTCGACGTGCGACGTGCACTGAGCGCCTGGTTGATCGCAGCGTGGGGACCGCCGCCTCATCGAGTCTGCCGTTCCCTTGCCGGACCACCCCGATCACCCCGAGCCTGCCCGGTACCTCGCCCGCCTGGCCCGCTGGCTGGGAAGGCGGACCGCACCGGGGCCGGGACAGACGTCGGGTTAGAGTTCAACCGATCATCACACACCAGGGGGCGGGACATATGAAGCACATTCGGGCCGGGGCATGGGTGGGGATCACCTTCGCCGTGCTGGCCGCGACCACCGCGTGCGGCACGGAAGCCGCGAGAAAGACCGCCGACGCCGTCGGCCACGCCGACGCGATCATGGCGGCGCTGACCCGTGCGTCGGACAAGGCGTCCGGGTTCGGTTCGGCCGAGGTCGAGACGACGACCGAGATCGCCGCAAGCCGTGGCAAGCCGGTTGCCATGGACGGCACGTACTCCTGGGGCGACGGCGCCGCGCTCGACGTCGAGATGGACACCGCGAGCGCGCAGATGCAGTCCGTCCAGGACGACCCCACGCTGACGATGAAGATGGTCGACGGGGCGTACTACTACGAGGTGGACCCGCAGCCCAGCGGCCCGCTCAAGGGCAAGCACTGGATGCGGATCGACGTATCCGCCGTTGTGGGGGAGGCGGGTGCGAACAGCATCGCGGACAACGCCGACCCGACGGCGGGCCTGCGCTACATCGGCGCCTCCAAGGACGTGATGAACCTCGGCGAGGAGACCGTCCGCGGCAAGAAGGCCACCCACTACCGGGGGAGCATAGGCACTCAGCAGGTCAACGCTTCCGGCCTGACAGCCCAGGAGAAGAAGGCCGCCGTCAAGTCCCTGGAGGCGAGCGGCGGGAAGGTGTCCCTCGACATCTGGGTCGACGGTAAGGACCTGCCCGTGCGCGTGAAGCAGAGCGGCGGCGGAATGACGGTCACCATGGACTACCTGAAATTCGGTGGCATCAAGCCGATCACCGCCCCGCCGGCTGCCGACACGGCCGACCTCACCGACGAGGTCGAAAAACAGCGCGATCAGTCGCTGAACCAGTGAGGTATTGACGCGTACCAAGGGGCCCGGGCGACGGGACCGCGTCGTGCGACGGCATGATCTTGCAGGCCCTCGTAACGCGTGGGTCCCGGGTTCGCATCCCGAAGGCGGCTCGTTTGGGGCCCAGGTCAGACAGCCACTGACCTGGGCCCTTTGTTTCGATCCTGCGAGTCGGCGCTGACCGTGCGTCTCGCGTACGAGCCTGCCGCCGAAGCAGCACGCGGCGGACCGGGCGGTTATCTGATCTTGATGATTACCTTTCCGAACGGGTTGGCCGACTCGTAGTAGCGGTACGCCTCTGCGCTTTCCTCGAACGGGAACACCCGGTCGATGACCGGCCGAAGCCGATGCGCGGTGATGACGTCGTTCATTGAGATGAACTGGGCGCGACTGCCGACGGCCAAGGCCCGGACCGTGGCGGCGGCCCCGAACAGGAGACGGGGATCGACCGGTGGCCAGTTGCCGGAGACGGAGCCGACGAAGGAGATGTGGCCGTCGACGGCGAGCGCCTTCAGCGACTGCTCCAGCGTTCCAGCGGTGTCGACGACTCGGTCGACCCCTCGCCCGGTGGTGAGTTCGCGGGCGGCGGTGTGCCAGTCCGGTCTGTCACGGTAGTTGATGACCTCGTCGGCTCCCAGATCGCGGAGGCGCTGTTCCTTGTCCGTGCTGCTCGTCGTGGCGATCACTCTCGCGCCCAGCCGCTTGGCGAACTGGACCGTGAACAGTGACACGCCGCCGGAGCCGGTGGCCAGTACGGTCTGTCCGCGCTGGACGCCGCGGCCGCCGCCGGTCAGAGCGTTCCACGCCGTGACCGCGGCGCAGGGAAGCGTTGCCGCCTCGGCGTAGGAGAGGTGGTCGGGGATGGACACCAGAGCGTCCTCGGGCAGGATGGCCAGCTCCGTCAGCATTCCGTCGAGCGAGCCACCGAGCTGCGGCAGAAACGCCGGTTCAAGGGGACCGTCCAGCCACCGCGGGAACAGCGTGGCGGCGACGCGGTCGCCCGGGCGTACCCGCCGGACATCAGGCCCGACGGCGACGACCTCGCCGGCACCGTCGGAGACCGGTATGACGTCCGGTTTGACGGACAGTACGTACTGGCCGCGCACCACAAGAAGTTCGCGGAAGCTGAGCGAGGTTGCGTGGACCGCGACCGCGACCTCTCCTGCCCCGGGTGTACGTGGTTCGTGCGTACGCAGCAACAGGCCGTCGATGCCGCCGCCCGCGCTGACGTGGTAGCTGCGCACCGTTGACGGGAGCCCGGTCGTCATCGCTCTCATCCTTGTCATCCTTCGATGAACTGGTAGTCGCTGACGATGCGGCCCTCGGCGTCGAGAACGAGGATCTCCAGCCCCACGCCCACGGCCTCACCACCGTCCCGGGGCGCCATCTCCCAGTTGAACTTGACGATGTCGTGGAGCCGGTCGGCGTTGCCCCGTGACCGGAAGACGAAGGTGCCCGGCGCGACGAACTCCTCGTACGCACGCGTCACCCGGAACTCCAGCGCCTCGTGTCCGCGCGCCTCCAGAACGAGTCGGTCGAAGCCCAGCCCTTGAGCGGTCCGCAGAACCTCCTTGGGAGGCTGCAGCACATGGACCGCGTTGGCGCACCACAGCTCGTGAATCGCGGCGCGGCGGCGCTCTGTGTCGGGCTCGTTCCACATGGCAACGTAGCGGTCGGTGAGATTGCGTATGTCGGTGCTGGTGCTGGTGCTGGTGCTGGTGCTGGTGCTGGTGCTGGTGTCGGTGACGGTGTGGGCCATGATCGATCCTCGGTTGGAAACGGTCGGCGTACGGCAACGACCGTGCTGCGCCGGCCGCCGCGCGGCAATTCCTCGCGGGGAATCGCCGATCAGCAGGCGAGCGGGTTACACAAGAGGGGTGATGAGCGAATCGACCACAGGCGGCGGACTAGGCAGCGCGTTGCGTGAGTGGCGCACCCGCCGACGCGTCAGCCAGCTCGAACTGGCCATGCGCGCGGGATCCACACAGCGGCATGTCAGCTTCATCGAGAGCGGACGGTCGATGCCCGGCCGATCGATGATCATTCGGCTGGCGGAATCCCTGGAGGTGCCGATCCGCGAGCGCAACGAACTGCTCCTCGCGGCCGGATTCGCACCGGCCTACCCGCAGACCCGCCTGGACGACCCCCAGCTCGAACCGATTCGCACCGCCCTCGAACGGATCCTGCACGGTCATCTGCCGTACCCGGCGGTGGTCGTCAACCGTTACGGTGACCTCGTCTCGGCCAATGCCGCCTTCCACGCGCTCACCGCCGGCGTGGCCCCGCGTCTGCTCGCACCGCCGGTGAGCGTTCCCCGGGTGCTGCTGCATCCGCAGGGTCTTGCGGCACGCATCGTCAACCTCGACGAGTGGGCGTGGCACATCATCGACAGCGTCCAGGTCGAGAACGCGCGGAACCCCGACGAGCAGCTCCAACACCTGGTCGGCGAACTCATCGACCTGGCACCACCACGGCCGCGCGAGTCACCGCACCACCTCGGCTTCGCCGTACCGCTGCGCCTTCGGACAGAAGGTCCGGACGACGACCGGGAGCTGACGCTCATCACCACGCTCACCCACTTCGGTACCGCCATCGACGTCACCGTCGCCGAACTACGACTTGAGGCATTCCTGCCGGCCGACGAAGCGACGAGTTTGATGCTGGCCGAAGCGTTGCGGTGAACGGGCCGAGAGCCCGGGGCGGGAGCACGTTCCGGGAGCACGTTCCTGGCGATGCGGGCGACGTGGTGATGCGGTGATGCAGATGATGTGGGCGTTCGAGTGGCCGAGGGTCAGTTCGTACGAGGACGGTCCGCGACGGGCATCGCATGTTTCACTGTCGGAGTGCCTGAGGAACGGGAAATATTGTCATTCGAATCCGCTGATGCCTTCGAGACCTGGCTCGCCGGACACCACGACTCCTGCCCTGGGATCTGGTTGAAGTTGCGGAAGAAGGACCCCGGGGTGGTGGCGCTCGACTACGCCCAGGCCTTGGACGTGGCCCTCTGCTACGGCTGGATCGACGGGCAGAAGGCCAAGCTCGATGACAGGTTCTGGTTGCAGCGGTTCACCCCGCGGCGGGCCGGGAGCAGGTGGTCCAAGGTCAACAGGGAAAAGGTCGCGGCCTTGTCCGAGCAGGGCAGGATGCGTCCGGCGGGCTTGGCCGAGGTGGAGCGCGCCAAGTCGGACGGTCGCTGGGAGGCGGCGTACGACGGTATGAAGGCCGCCGGCGTCCCCGATGATCTGACCGCGGCTCTGGCGGAGACCCCGGCGGCTGCCGAGTTCTTCGAGACGCTCGATCGCCGGAACCGGTACGCGATCCTCTACCGGATCCAGGACGCCAAGAAGGCGGACACCAGGGCCCGGCGGATCGAGAAGTTCGTGGCGATGCTGGCGGAGAAGAAGAAGCTCCATCCCTGAGCCCGAGACCTCGACGACCCGGCCGTCGGCGGTCCCTGTTCGGGGGACGCCCGCCCTCCATCGCGGACACCAACCGAGTCCCAGTTCCTGAGGGACTCCTGGTCCAGCCACTGGAAGTCGTTGACACAGCGCAGCACCGCGCGCTCCTTGGCGACCTCCGCCAGTAACGTGAGCGTCGCCAGCCCGACCAGGAGCCGATCGGCTGGCTCGCTGTCGGACAGCCGCACGCCACTCGGAGTGCCTGATGCTGTGCTGCGGACAGCCCGCAGGCCTCCTTCAGATCACCGAGCGCGCGGATACGAGCATCCGGTGCAGCCCGGCAAAGGCGAACCCGGCCTCCTCCTCCACCACACCGGCCAAGCGCAGCACCAGCAGGTCAGCCGCCTCGGAGGCCGCGTAGTCGAGCAGCACGCACTTGCCGATACCCGGGTCCCCCCGCAGTACTGCGACCCTGCTCATGCCGTCGCGCAGCAGCCCCATCACGTGGTCGATCAGACAGTTTCGTCGGCCGGCTGCCGGTCAGTCGGCGGGCAGGCCGAACCAGCGGAGGAGTACGGGTCGTGCGTCGTCGGGAGCGTCTTCGGGGCCTCGGGCGTAGCGCGCGAGCAGGGCCAGATAGTCGTCATGGAATGCGTCCAGCTCACCCTTCGTGAGGTGGATGAGGCTGCGTGAACCCCGCATCCAGCCTTCGGACTCCGCCTCTTCGGCGGTGAACTGCCGGGCGAGCGCGACGTCTTCCTCCATCCTCATCCGGTCCAGCTCGGCCGACACGGCGCGCTCGGCCTCCGTCAGCTCACCCTGCGGCGGTCTGCGCACGTCGAGGCCACGCACGCCGCGCCACCAGCGCTCACGTGCCCGCCACCGTGCTGTTCACCTATCCCGGCACGGGAATCGCATGGGGTCCGATCCCCGGAGCCGCGGGCTGCGCGCTGCAGAACCGGCTCTTCCGGGACGCCTGGCCCGACTTTCGCCGGGCGGGTGTGGACGTGCGCGGCGTCAGCACTCAACTCGCTTACGAGCAGACGGAGTTCGCTCGGGCCGAGGAGATCCCGTACCCACTCCTCTCCGACGCCGCCCACCAACTGACCGCGGCCCTGCGGCTGCCGGTCTTCCGGGGCGCCGGCCGGCTGCGCCACAAGCGCCTGATCCTGGTCGTCGACGCCGAACGGACCGTGCGGCACACGTTGTTCCCGGTCGAAGACATCCCGCACGCGGTCGCCGAGAGCCTGCGGCTGGCCGCAGACTGCGCCCGGAGGGCGTGAGTTCGCCGAAGTACGCAGCCCTGTCCGTAAGCGGTCGTGGCGGAGGTATTCCACTTGTGCGCCATGTCCCTGTCGACCGCCAGTGAAGACGGCGGTCCGGACGCCCTGGTACTCATCCTCACGGGACGGCCCCGGTCGGCAGTTCGCTGTGCACGCCGTCAGCCACAAAGACCGTCGGCTGACCCGCCGGCCATATGCCGCTCTCACCCTCCAGGCCTCGTCCTTCGGAATCGCCGAGCTGTCATCCCCACGCGTTTGGGGGGTGGGGGTCGGCACCGCTGCCGAGCAGACCATGACACGCCTGTCCCCTTACGTGCACAGGGGTGGTCTCGGTCTGCGGTTATCCCTTATACGCGTATGTTCTCTGTTGAGCGTGCGGATGGGGATGCCCGGACCTTACGTTCCGGGGGTGCCCGTCTGACCCCTGCGCGGTGGCCGGGTGCGGGCTTCTCGCTTCATCGGGGACTGCCCGCCACGCCGGAGCGTGGCAGGGCTTATGTTCCCTCCGCGATCGTTTTGAGGCTCCCCGCCACCCGGGGCGCCTGTCAGATGCTGCGCGGCGATCGCGGCCAGGACACGGGCCGTGTTGAGCCGCCGGTCAAGGCGGGTACCGCAGGCCGCGCAGCGGAACTGGTCCTGCGTGGGCCGGAGCGGCGTGGTTTTTACCGTTCCGCACGCGGAGCACTGCCGTCCGGTGGGTGCGTGCCGGCCGGTGGTCACGACGGTCGCTCCGTACCAGGCCGCTTTGGCCTGGAGCTGCCAGCGGGCGGCTCCGATGGCGGTGTCGGCCAGAGCCCGGTTGCGTGCGCTGCGGACCTTCGCCGGGAGGTGAGGGGATCCGTGCTGTGCGGCCTGCTGAACGTCCCAGCCTTCGACCACGATGACAGAGTGGGCGTGGATCAGATTGGTGGTGGTCTTGGCGACGAAGTCCGCCCGCAGATTTCGGACTCGGGCGTGGATGCGGCCCACACGTCGGGCGGTCCTGGCCCGGCGGACCGATCCCATTTCGGAGCGGGCGAGGGCCTGCTGCGCCTTCTTCAACCGCAGCAGGTGTGCTTCGAGACCGCGGGGGTTGGGGATGGTGCTGCCGGTGGAGAGGGTGGCGATGTCTCGGACACCGAAGTCGATGCCGAGCGGGCCACCGTCGCGCTGGCGGGCCGAAGGGGCGGTACGGATCTCACGCACGCGTGCGACGGTCAGAGACACGAACCAGCGGCCGGACGAGTCACGGGAGACGCTTGCGCGCACAATGCGGGCCGCTGGCACTGTGCCGGTCGCTTTGCAGGCCGAGCACTTGCCGGTACCTCCTACGGCAGCGGCAGCGGTACCTCCTGCGGCGGCGGCCGGGCCCCCGCCCGTCGCCTCGCAGGCGGGGCAGGGCACTTCGTTCTTACGAAGGAGACGGCCGATCTTACGAGTGGACTCAAAAGTCTTCACTGCGCCGATCTTGGGCAGTCTGATGTGTTTGGCGTCGATGATCTGCAGTTCCACGCGGTCCATGCCTTGCACAGGTCAAAGTGCTCAGGGACGCGGACAGCCGGTTTCTCGACACCTGCTGCCTTTTTCAACCGCGTAAGCGTCGAGCGACTCAGCGATACGAGCTACGCCCCAGTCATAGGCAAAGCGGGCGCCGCCCGCATGAGAGAGGAAAGCACACTCCTGCCTGGGGCTCGGCTCCAATGCGTACTTGTACGATTGCTGGACGACTCGACGTTCGATCGGCATGAGGAACCTCCTTCCTCGCCCTGCCTTGCAGTTTCCCGTCTGAACAGTTGCTGTGCGAGAGGAATGCGCTCATCTCGTCGGCCGACCGGGAACACCCACCGGCTGGGAAGCAGGCCACCTGTGGGCCGCCGGCCTCGGCGTACTCCTGCTGCCCCGGCCCAGGAGGCGTACGCGGCCAGAGGCAAGGACGCACGTCCTGCACGGAGTGTGGGCCGGGGCGGCGGTCACAGCGGACGAGGCGGGACTGCTCTAGAAGGCGGTCCAGGTGAAGGCGACCTTGTCGCCGGCGTTCAGCTTGAACTGGCATCCGCCGACCGGTGTCGGGGTGCCGTTGACGGAGATGTTCCAGTAGGCGGAGCCACCGCCGCTGACGTCCTTGATGGAGTCGACCGAGAAGTCGTCGAACGACGCGTACCAGGCACCGTCCCAGGTGAAGTGCCACTTCCGTGCGGCATCGTCGAGAGCGGCTGTCGGCGTGGGAACGGCGCTGGGCTGAGCTCCGCCGTTGGTGCCGTCGCATCTGTGCGTACCACCGGTGACGGTGGTCACGTCGTGCCCCTGAGTCTTGATCCTGCCCTTGAAAAGGAGCCCGTCCGGTCCCTGCACGGTCAGGGCCACCTTGACCGGTGCGTTCGTCGAGGCCGTGCCGTGCGGATGGGCGACGGCGGGAGCGGAGGCGAGAGCCAGACTGAGGGCCGCGGTGGCCACGAGGGTACGGCGGGCGGATATCAGACGCACAGGAGTGCCTTCCTGGTGTGGGACGTCTGCCGCCCTGACCGTAGCCGGACGTCTGCTGCCGCCGTCCGTCCGCGAACCGCGCGGCGGGGGCGCAGCCGACCGGGCTGCGGGCTTCACGCTGCAGACCATGACAGTGGGAAGCGGTGCACGTCACGCGCTGGGTTCCCCGACTCGCGGCCCGAACGGGCCGCACACGGTTGCAGGTCAGCGCCGGATTCCCACCGGCTTCCCCCAGTCGCGCACGCATTCAGTTGTGGCTCCGAAGACCGAAGCCCTGGCATCCTACGGCCGGTTGACGCGGTACGACCAGAGCCCGACGCACAGTTGCGGCGACTGCGGGTCGCCGCGGTCCAGGGCCTGGGCGGCCTGCTGGACCAGGGCGCGGGCGGCGAGTTCGGTCGCCATGTCGGCGAGGCGGAACTGAAGGGCCTGTGCGTCGAGCAGCCGGTAACCGAACGCCTCCCGGCCGGCGAGGTACGTGAGGCTCCGGTCCAGGGCGCTTCGCGCGCCGCCGAGGGAGCAGGCGGCGATACCGAGCCGTCCGCCGTTCAGGCCGCTCATGGCGATGCGGAAGCCGTCGCCTTCCCCGCCGAGGAGCCTGTCGGCGGGTACGCGGACCTCGTCCAGGACGACCTGGCGGGTGGGCTGGGCGTTCCAGCCCATCTTCTTCTCGTTCGGCCCGAACGAGAGGCCGGGATCGTCGCGTTCGATCACGAAGGCCGAGATGCCACGCGGTCCGTCCGCCCCGGTCCGCGCCATGACGATGTAGACCTCGGCGGCCCCCGCGCCGGAGATGAACTGCCTCACGCCGCTGAGGATGTAGTGGCCGCCGTCCCGGACAGCGCGGGTACGCAGGGCCGCGGCATCCGATCCGGCACCTGGTTCGGTGAGGCAGTAGCTCCCGAGGCTGTCCATGGCACACAGCCGGGGCAGCCACCGTGCGCGCTGCGCCTCATCGCCGTACGTGTCGATCATCCAGGCGACCATGTTGTGGATGGAGAGATAGCCCGCGATGGAGGGACAGCCCGAGGCCAGGCTCTCGAAGACGAGGACCCCGTCGGCCCGCGTGAGGCCGCTGCCGCCGGCGTCCTCCCGTACGTATACGCCGCCGAGCCCGAGGCCGGCCGCCTTGCGCAGCACATCGAGGGGGAAGGGCTTGTCCTGGTCCCACCGGAGGCCGTGGGGGCTCAGGTGGTCCTGTGCGAAGTCCAGAGTGGTTTCGATGAGGGACCGCTGGTCCTCGGTGAGCGAGGTGGTCATGGTGCTCATCCCATGGTGGGGAGGGTGAAGCTCGCGCCTTCCCTGGCGCCCTTGGGCCAGCGCGAGGTGACGGTCTT
This sequence comes from Streptomyces odonnellii, assembly GCF_000981895.1. Taxonomy (GTDB): domain Bacteria; phylum Actinomycetota; class Actinomycetes; order Streptomycetales; family Streptomycetaceae; genus Streptomyces; species Streptomyces odonnellii. The sequence continues at coordinate 22,782 of NZ_LATD01000186.1, forward strand.
GGTGCGGGTGCAGAAGCGGACGGAGCCCGGGCCGTGTTGGTTCAGATCACCGAAGGCCGACCGCTTCCAGCCGCCGAAGGTGTGATAGGCGACCGGTACCGGAATGGGTACGTTGACGCCGACCATGCCGGTGTTCACCCTGCGGGTGAAGTCACGGGCCGTGTCGCCGTCCCGTGTGAAGATCGCGACCCCGTTGCCGTACGGATGCTCGCTGGGCAGACGCAGCGCTTCCTCGTAGTCGGCGGCCCGTGCGACACACAGGACGGGGCCGAAGATCTCCTCGCGGTAGATCCGCATCTGCGGAGTGACCCGGTCGAAAAGGGACGCACCCGCGAAGAACCCGTTCTCATGGCCGGGAAGGGAGAAGTTCCTCCCGTCGACGACGAGTTCGGCGCCCTCGTTGACCCCTATGTCCACGTACCGCCGGACCCGGTCGAGAGCGTCCCTGCTGACCAGTGGGCCGAAGTTGGCGGACGGATCGTCGGAGCGGCCGATACGAAGCGTGCCGACGCGTTCCTTGAGCGCGGCCACAAGCGCATCGGCGGCCTTCCTGCCCACGGGCACGGCCACCGAGATCGCCATGCAGCGCTCGCCCGCCGACCCGTATCCGGCACCGATGAGCGCGTCGACCGCCTGGTCGAGGTCCGCGTCCGGCATCACGATCATGTGGTTCTTGGCGCCCCCGAAACACTGGGCGCGCTTGCCGTGGGCGGCGGCGGTGGCATAGATGTGGGCGGACGGTTTGAGAACGAAGGCGTTGCCACAGGCCAGAGCGGGGGCCGCCTTCCACAGGGGGATCATCGCGGGAAAGTTGAAGGGTGTGATTCCGGCGACGACACCCAGCGGGGAGCGCAGCGAGCGCACGTCGATGCCCGTTCCGGCGTTGTCGCTGAACTCGCCTTTCAGCAGATGCGGGAAGCCGGCGGCGAACTCCACCACTTCCAGGCCGCGCTGGATGTCACCGTGCGCGTCCGCCACGGTCTTGCCGTGCTCGGCGGACAGCAGCCGTGTCAGGGAATCGCGCTCGGCTTCGGCGAGTTGGAGGAAACGCAGCAGGACTCGGGCCCGCCGCTGCGGGTTCCACTGCCCCCACTCCCGCTGCGCGATGGCGGCGTCAGCGATCGCGGCTTCGGTGTCGGGGCGGCCGGCGAGCGGTACATGGGCCTGGACGGCGCCGGTGTTCGGGTCGTACACGTCGCCGAAGAGACCTGACGTGCCGACGGTGTGCTTGCCGCCGATGAAATGTGTGAGTTCACGGACCATGGATGCCTGCTCTCGTCAGGTGAGATCCGGAGGATGGCGCGGCTGACCGCACCAGGACGCGCCGATCGGCGCGCTGATGAGGGAAACCGCGGGACAGCGAGCAGCGAGGGCCTTCAGGCCGCCGAAAGGCTACGAAAGCGTGAAGGGACGCGTATGCTCCGCCGGATCACCAGGGGCGTGGGAACGTACCGGTGCCATGCGTGTCTGCTCCATCCTCGTGGACAACACGGAACATTCCGCGGCCGGTATCCTGACTCCCGGATCCCCGCGTGCCGCCCGCCTTCCCGGCAGACCTCGCCAGTGGCGTGTGGATGGCAGCACACTCCCCGGTCACAGTGGCGGGACCGTGCCGGATTCACACCGGCTTCCCTGCACCGCGGACCTTGCAACAAAGATATAGTTGGACGTCCTGGCAAGCCCAGTCCCGCCACGAGGCCTGTCGCAGCCCGCTTGCCGCGCCCCGGCGACGAGCTCTCCCGGCCCGGAGCTGGATCACGGCGTGGCCTCCTGGGTCGGGGAGGAACTGCGCCGGGCTGTGGGCACAGGTGCGTCGGAGGGGTTGGCGAGCCCGAACTGAGCGGCCTGCGCCGTGAACATGCCTTGGTATAAACCGTCCTGGCGGGCCATCAGCTCGTCATGGGTGCCCTCTTCGGCTACGCGCCCCTGATCGAGGACGTAGATGCGGTCCGCGTTCGCGGTCGCGGCGAGCCGGTGAGTGACAAGTACGATCGCGTGTCCCTCCTCTGCGAGGGACCACAGTCCCTTGAACGCCGCGATCTCGGCGTGTGGATCGAGCGCGGAGGTTGGCTCGTCGACGAGCAGGAACGGCGCAGCCCGGTACAGGCTTCGTGCCGTTCCCAGCTTCTGCCACTGTCCGCCGGAGAGCTGGACACCGCGCTCGTAGCCTTTGAACACGATTGAGTTCCAGCCGTGCGGCAAGTTCTCGACCAGTGTGAGCACGTTCGCGGCCCGGGCCGCGTCCTTGACGCGGCCCATGTCCCGTACGCGGTCGCCGGCGCCGATGGCTACGTTCGCGGCGGCGGTCATCTCCCAGCGCGGGAAGTCCTGGGCGAGCAAGCCGACCGAGGCGAAGATCTGGTCCCGGTCGGCCTCGCGTAGTTCGACCCGGCCGCCGTTGCCGTCCTCCCACCAGATGTTCCCCTCGGTGGGCAGCAGCAGCCCGGCGAGTAGTTTCGTCAGAGTCGTCTTGCCGGAGCCGTTCGCGCCCACCAGCGCTGTCACTTCACCCCGGCGGACCGACAGGCTCACCCGCTTCAACGCGGGGGAGTCCGCCCCGGGGTAGGTGAACGACACGTCCTCCACACGCACCCGGTCCACGCCGACGGGCAGGGGAGTGCCCGAGGACGGAATGGCGTGCTCGGCGGACAGTTCGATGGCGGACTCGGTATCGGTGAGGAACAGCAGCTCTTCGTAGAGGCGGTTGACCTGCTGGACCAGAGAGGTCAGACGCGCGGTCGAGGTGCGGATCGCGATGACCGCGGTGCCGCCCACGGCCAGCGGCAGTCCGCCGGCGGCCAACAGCCACCACAGCACTCCGTAACAGGCCAGCGACGCCAGCCCGGCGAAGGCCCCGGCGACCAGGTCCGTGGATGCCTGCGCGCGGGCCAGCCTCCGCTGCTCGGCCTCGGTCTGCCGGGACATTTCCTCATAGCTCGACAGCAGCTTGGCCCCGGCCGCGTGTACGCGGATCTCGCCCGCCGCGTGCGGGCGGGTCAGGTAGGCCAGCAACGAGGCGATCGCGCGCCGGTGATCGACCCAGTTCAGCCGCGAGACGTAGTCGCGGCGCGCGGAACGGACCGCCCCCCACCCCTTGGGCAGAGCGATCGCCAGCAGCATCGGCAGCAGGACCCAATGCAGCGACGCCAGGACCGCTGCTGCGGCGGCCATTCCGATCAGCACGTTGCCGACCCCCACCGACAGCCGCAGCATGCTGCGCGCCGAGTCCGTGCCGAACTTGCCCGCCTCCAGAACGCGCTGGATCTCCGGCCGCTCCGTCGCCTCCACCTCGACTCTGGTGACCGCCGCGTAGTACCGCGCGGAGACCGCACGCTCCACCTGTGGCTCCAGTCGGCCCGACATCGCCGTCGACCACGCCGACAGCAGCGCCGTCCCCACCGCGGTGACGGCCAGCGCTGCCAGCGACGGCACAGCACCACGGAGCTTGTCCACAGTGGGACCGTCTGCGAAGAGGCGCGTGAGGACCGCGTTGACGGCGACCAGCCCCCACGCTGCTGTCAGGCCTTGGCCGAGCTGTGCCAGTACGACCCCGGCCAGCGCTCGCCGGTCCGTCTGCCGGCCACTGCGCAGCACCATGGCCATCATCCGTGGCAGCGCGGCTGCCATGTGCCCGAATGAGAGCCGCGTCAGCGGGCCCTCGTGACGTACGAAGGACTGGTCGTGGCGGAGTCGACCTCCGTAGAGCTCACGTTCCGCTCTTGAGATCGTTGCTTCAGCGGATGCGGCTTTCGCGTTCTGCGGCCTGTTGCGGCCCGGCCCGGCTGTTGTCAACATCGCTCCCCTGTGACGAGTGCCGTGTTCGTCGGGTTCAACGATGCCGCCACGTTGTCGAACGCGTGTCTTTCGGCCGGACTGCGGAGCCTGGTGCCGCACAGGTCAACGACGATGCGGGATGCATGAACCCGTGTCCTGCACGACCGGGCCGACGAGGCCGGATGGCCAGAACCCGCACGGCAGTGGCAGAGGCGGCACCGGCCGCAGCCGTCGCTTCGTACCTCCGGCCGGTGGGCGTGGACAGGGTGGTGGCCGACGGGCGACTGCCCGGGGCCGGGCCCTTATCGGCAGGGCGGCGTGCCGGCATCGGGCTCCGGCTCGGGGCATTGGGCGGAGACCTTGTGGACGGTGGTGTCGTCGGGGTTCAGCCGTCGCCCGTCCGCGGACAGCACTTCCAGCGCACGGAGGCGATGTCCCTGCCGGCGGTCGACCAACTCCGAGTGCGGTTCGCCGGGGGCGAAGAAGTTCTGTTCGCCCCACTGCCGCAGCGCCACGATAACGGGGAAGAGCGCTTTCCCCTTCGGGGTCAGCACGTACTCGCGGTAGGCGCTGCCGTCAGACGCGGGGACGGATTGGAGGACACCGCTGTCGACCAGGGTGCGCAGCCGCGCGGTGAGGATGTTCTTCGCCACGCCGAGGCTGCGCTGGAACTCCCCGAAGCGCCGGCTCCCGTCGAAGGCGTCCCGCACGATCAGCAGTGACCACCAGTCGCCGATCGCGTCCACCGACCGGGCGACAGGACATTCATCGGCGTCGAAGCGCGTCCTGGCCACCATGGCGGCCCTCTCTCTCGTCTCTCGGCTCCAGCAACGGTTGCAACACGCTACCAAGAAAGTTACCTTCATTTTCGGTTGCAAGATGAAACCAGAAATGGGGAGGCGTGCCGATGCCTGACAACGGCGAGTCAGTGACAGCACAGACCAGGGTCCGAAACGAGGGAGATTCCGCGTTCGTCCTGTCCCGTGGCATCGTCGTACTGTTCGCCGTCGCCTGCGGGGCCGCGGTGGCCAACGTCTACTTCTCCCAGCCGCTCCTGGTGCCCCTGGGCCACGACCTCGGCATGAGTCCGGCACTCGTCGGCGGCGTTGTCACCCTCACGCATGTCGGATACGGGCTCGGGCTGTTCTTTCTCGTACCGCTGGGCGACGTGGCCGACCGCAGACGGCTCGTCGTGGCCCAATTGCTGCTCCTGGTGGTCGCGCTGGCCGTGGTGGCCACCGCGCGCACGGCGGCGGTCCTGCTCGTGGGCATGACCGCGACGGGGCTTCTCGCAGTCGTCACGCAGACGCTGGTGGCCTTCGCGGCGTCACTGGCCCCTCCCGCCGGGCGCGGACGGGTCGTCGGTCTGGTGACCAGCGGCGTGGTCGTCGGAATTTTGCTCGCCCGCACCGCCTCCGGTCTCATGGCCGATCTCGCGGGCTGGCGCTCGGTCTACCTCGCCTCGGCGTCGCTCACAGCTCTGCTCGCCCTGGTCCTGTGCCGAGTGCTGCCGCAGCACCGTGACGCTCCGCCGACGACCCCGCGCTACGGACAGCTCCTGCGCTCCACGATCATCCTGTTCGCGCGGGAACGACTGCTGCGGCTCCGGGCCCTGTTCGGTCTGCTGGTCTTCGCCGCCTTCAGCACCCTGTGGAGCAGCGTGGCGCTGCCGCTCAGCGAGGCCCCGTACTTCCTGTCCCACAGCGCGATCGGGGCGCTGGGGCTGATCGGTGTCGCCGGCGCCCTGGCCGCGACCGTGGCGGGCCGCCTGAACGACCGCGGACTCTCCCGGCCGACCACCGGCATCGCCCTGACGCTGCTCGCCGCCTCGTGGCTGCCCCTGGCCTTCACCCGTAGCTCGCTCTGGGCCCTGTTCGTGGGGGTGATCCTTCTCGACCTCGCCGTGCAGGCGGTCCATGTCACCAACCAGACCTTGATCTACGCGCTGCACCCGGACGCCGGCAGTCGGCTGATCGGCGGGTACATGGTCTTCTACTCGATTGGCAGCGCCACCGGCGCCATCGCCGCGACATCCCTGTACGCGGTGGCCGGCTGGGGCGCCGTATGCACATTGGGTGCCGCGTTGAGCTGCCTCGCCCAGCTACTGCACTGCGGCTACCGCGTGCGCACCACCGTGCGCAGCACTGGCAAGCACGCTGTGGTGACGGACAGTGTGCGCGCTGCGGGGGCGCGGCAAGTGGAGGGACTGTCATTCGCCGTAGCCGATCTGACCCGGGACGATGGCTGGACCGAGGCGGCGACCGGCTGCGAGTACGTCCTCCACGTCGCCTCACCGTTCCCCGCCCAGCAGCCGAAGGACGAGAACGAACTGAACGGGCCCGCCCGGGAGGGAACCGTGCGGGTACTGCGGGCCGCTCACGCGGCCGGCGTGAAGCGGGTGGTCCTCACGTCGTCCTTCGGTGCGATCGGCTACGGGCACCCGGCAAGTGGGCGGGCCTTCACCGAGGAGGACTGGTCACACCTGTCGGGACCGGGTGTCACGCCGTACGTGAAGTCCAAGACGCTCGCCGAGCGCGCGGCATGGGACTTCGTCAAGGAAGAAGGAAGCGGCCTTGAACTCGCCGTGGTCAATCCGGTGGGGATCTTCGGCCCCGCGCTGGGCTCCCACCTGTCGGGCTCGCTGCGGCTGATCCAGGCCATGATGAACGGCACGATGCCCGGCATCCCGGACCTGTCGACGGCCGTGGTCGACGGCCGCGATGTCGCGGACCTGCACCTACGGGCCATGACCGCGCCCGAGGCCGCAGGAAAGCGATTCATCGCCGCGGCGGGTGACACGGCCCCCTTCGCCCACATTGCCGCGACCCTGCGCGAACGTCTGGGCGAGGGCGCGAGCCGGGTGCCCAGGCGGCGCCTGCCCAGCCTCCTCGTCCGCGTCGGCGGCCTGGTGGTTCCGGCGATGCGGGAGATGAGTGGCAACCTCGGCTTGGTCCGGCACGTCGCCGCCACTCGCGCCCGGACCGAACTGGGCTGGCGGCCCCGTTCGACCGAGGACGCCATCACCGCGAGCGGACAGAGCCTCATCGATCTCGGCCTGCTGACCCGCTGAAACCGCTCGCCCCTCGCCACCCAACGGGTTTCTCGATACGGGTTCTGGGCCCGCGCGTCGAGCACCCTGCCGTGCTCTGGCTGCTGGAACGCTTCGGCTTGCCCACGGCGATCCGCGCGGCCGACTGCCGTCGGCCGATCACAATCCTGCGGCCCAAGGCCCGGCCTGGTTGTCCAATTGGCCATGCCGAGCAGCTCGGTTGGCTGCCCCCGGGCCGGAGGCTGGGCGGGTTCATCGGTCGTCGGCAGTAGGTCCCTCGCCTCATGCGCGCTGTGAGTCTGCTGGTCAGGGTCGGCGCTCATGCGGAGCACGGGACGCACCAAGTGCCGTTGTCCGCGATATCCCGCCGGACTGCCTGCCCGGGGGTGCCTACGACCGGTACGTGGCGGAGCTGGCCGAAGGGGATCCCCAACCACGAGGGCGTCGCGTTCCACCTCGCCCCGGCGGGCAAGCCGTTCGGCGCGGTGGCCGTTCTGCAGCTTGCGCAGCAGGGCAAGCTGAAAGCAACTACGACGACTTCCCACTCATAGAGATGATCGAGCGAGAGCCCCAGGCCATCACCAGCCAGCGCTGAATCGCAGAACACCTCGCCCGACGTCGGCACCACCCGGCACCGACCGGTCTTCATGAACTCCACCCGCGCAGGGCGAAGTCGTCGCCCACCGGCTGCCCAGAACATCACCCGGTGCAGGGATCAGGTCAACCCTGCGGCGGGCCGGAGGCCAGGACTCTGGTGGTGAAGTTCGCCAACTGCGCCCGCATCCTTTTCCGTGACACGAGCCCCTCTCCGGCCAGGTGCTCGACGAGGTCGGCTCGTGTGGCGGCGAGCAGGGCGTGAGCTGTGAAGTCGCTGTCGGTCAGGCCGGGGATCTGCTCCAGTACGGCTTGGAGCATGCTGTGCCACCGCTCGTAGTGCTCAGCCTGGTACGGGCTGCCGCTCGCGCTTTCCTCCAGGGCCAGCGCGAGGCGCCGGTTGTCGAGTTTGAAGCACAGGACGGCGTCGAGCAGGGCAGCCACACGGTCCTGTGGCGGGGTCGCGGGCCCCAGAGGCGGGGGACCGGTCTCGACGGCTTCCCTGATCGGTTCGAGCCGTGCCTCGTACAGCGCGCGGAGCAGGCCGGTGCGATCGCCGAATGCCCGGAAGAGCGTGCCCTTGCCGACGCCGGCCGCCGCGGCGATGTCGGCCATGGTGACGTCCTCGGGGCTTTCGCAGCGGGCGAAGAGGGCGTCGGCGGCCTCAAGGACGGCCTTCCGGTTACGGACGGCGTCCTTGCGGGGCCTGCGCTCGGGCATGCCGTACCTCCATTTGCAAAGCGGACCTGTGGTCCGTATCGTCGAAACGGACCCACGGTCCGGATTGTATGCCTTGGAGGATATCCATGCCCACACCCGCACCCGCTTTGCCGGCGGATCTGTACCGCCACAGTCTGCGAGTGCTGCTCGACAAGAACATTCCCGCATGGGTCGCCCTGTGGGCCGAGGACGGACTCATGGAGTTCCCGTTCGCCCCCGAGGGCTGGCCCCGGCGTCTGGAGGGCAAGGAGGCCATCGCCGCCTACATGCGCCACTATCCCGACCACATCGATCTCCACGACTTCCCCGACCTGAGGATCCACCGGACCACCGATCCGCAGACCATCGTGGTCGAGATGCGCGGCGTCGGCCGCCTGGTGGAGACCGACGCCGCCTTCGACATGACCTACATCGCCGTCGTGACCGTTCGGGAGGGGCGCATCACCTCCTACCGCGACTACTGGAACCCCCTCGTCGTCCTCGAAGACGGCACCGACTTCACCGGGAGCAGCCGATGACCGCCACCGGCACCACGTTGGTCATCGGCGCCACCGGTACCACCGGCAGCCGCACCGCCCGACAGTTGACGGGCGCAGGCCACCGCGTCAAAGCCGCCAGCCGTCAGGCCACCCCGGTCCATGGCGCCGAGCCGGTCCCCTTCGACTGGTACGACCCTGCCACCCACGCTGCCGCTCTCGATGGCGTCGACCGCGTCTATCTCATACCGCCCGTCGGCGACTCCGACCCGGCGGCGATCATGCTGCCGTTCCTTCATCAGGCCCGCACCGCCGGCGTGCACCGCGCGGTGCTGCTGAGCTCCTCGGCCATCCCCGAAGGCGGCCCGGCGGTGGGAACGGTGCACCAGGCCCTGCCCGGTCTGTTCGAACAGTGGGCGGTACTGCGGCCCTCGTGGTTCATGCAGAACTTCACCGGCGCGCACGCGCACGGCCGCAGCATCCGTGACAGCGGCATCATCCGGACCGCCACCGAAAGCGGCCGGGTCGGTTTCGTCGACGCCGAGAACATTGCTGCCGTCGCCGTTCACGCGCTGACCGACGAGCAGGCCCCCAACACCGATCTCGTCCTCACGGGACCCGAGGCACTCAGCCACGACGACATCGCCACGATCATCACCGAGGTCACCGGTCGGCCCGTGGTCCACCGCCGTCTGTCCTACGAGCAGATGCGCGATCGCCTCACGGCGGAGGTCCCGGCGGAGTTCGCCGCGATGCTGGCCGGCATGGACCGCGCCATCGCCGGAGGGACGGAGGACCGCATTACCGACACCGTCCAGCGCCTCACCGGTCGGCCCCCGCGTACCTTCCGCGTCTTCCTTGAGAGGGAGACGCGGTCTTGAGAGGGAGATGCGACGCGGCAACTGATGCTCCGGGAGAATCAGCAGTTCCGGTCCGCAACCCTGCGCAATCCTGTCAACGCGCGGCAGCCCGTGTGGTTGATCGACACGGGTACGCGGGAGTGTGCTGTCGCCTCCAGGCAGGTCCGTTCACCGCTGTGGGAGAGGTCCACCATGACGTGGTGGTCGTTGAGGGCGTCGATGACCTCGCGCCCGAACTCGCTGAGCTCGGTGTCGGCGGGCGCGCTCGATCCGCCGCCGAGCTCGTTGGCCTGGTTGTACGTCAACTGCACGACATGGACTTCGCGTTCGGCGAACGTTGCCACGCGTTCAGCATCGTCGACTATGGCTTGAGCGTTCTGGAACCCGTAGATGACACCGGTCCGCCCCTCACGCGCCGCCGTGCGGATGTCCTCAACCGTGGTGACTTTCAGCAGGTTGTTCGGATGGCGGTCAACAATGCTGTCCCATACGTCGAGTTCACTCAGGGTGTGTTCGTAGGGCGAGTGGTCGCCTGTCACGTAGCCCAGCGTGATGTTGACCGCGGTCAGACCGGAGGCGCGTGCGTCGGCGAGCGTCCTGGCGTCGATCGTGCAGTGCTCACTTGTCCGGTTGACGTAATTCAGAGCCGTATCTGACTGCGGCGCGTTGGGATTGTCGAGCTGTCCGAGTGCGTTGATGATCAGTGGTGTGTCGTTCACTGTTTCTCCTGAGACACGGGCTGCGGAGGCTGCCCGGACGGCTGGCCGGACGGAATTCGGGGCGGTCGGCGATTGAGGCGGTGCCTGCCGATCGCGGTGCTGACACGACTTGGCAGGTGATGCCGTATGAGAGGCGGCATCGAGCAGGCATCCGTGCACCCGTATGCACCGGCGGTTGCGGTGTTTTCGCTCCCTGCTCAAGACCTTTGCGTACGGTCAGTGACCTGCCACCGGTAGGAGCGAACGGCCGCGCCTCTCGGCTCACCGAGCGCGTCCGACGCGGGTACCACCCACTCGCCTGCTTCCATGGCCGCGAAATCGTCGGGTCCCGCCTCGCCGAGCTCCTTTCGTACCATCTCCAGCCACTCGGCGACCCCGACCTTCTCGCCGGCCCACCGGCGCTCCAGCGCCGCCAGGACCAGGTCGTCGACTCCGCGCTTTCCTTCGCCGGCAGCCTGGATCTTCGCGTTCACGTCGATGAGGTAGAAGAGCCCGCGGCCGTAGGGGACGCGCTGGGCGCGCTGGTCCCGCCAGTAGATCTCTGCTGCCGTCGCGCTGGTCAACGTCTGCAGAGGGTTGGTGAAGTAGTTCCGTGCCCGTTCGTTGACGGGTTCCAAGAACTGTTCGTCGTCCAGCAGCCCTGCCCGGTGCGGCAGGACGAGTGAGTAGTACTCGGCGGTGCCTTCGGAGTACCAGGCGGTCTCACTGTGTTCCCCGTCCAGCCTGGGCCAATTGTGCGCCGTTTCGTGCGCCAGGAGCGCCGAGAGGCTCTCCACGGTGGGAACCTCGTCGTCGCCGTAGCCGAAGAAGAAGGACCGCGGCAGCGCGGTGCCTCCGGTGCCGTCGTGCGGATTCCTCCGGACGAACACCCGGTGTCCCGGGACCGGCTCGCGGAAGAAGTCACACATGATCGAGTAGACGCGCTCGATGTGCTCGGCGACGGCTACGGGGTCGAAACTCGGCTCGGTGAGCCAGTACATGTTGAAGGTCGGTGAGCCCTGAGCAGGGTGCTGGTGCAGCGGGCCGGCCATATAGAACGAGTACGCCAGCATGTCGACCGTCCCGGTCAGTTCACAAGCGTCCTCACCGAAACTCGCGACGCAGCGGACCTTCTCTTCCGTGCAGTTCCAGCGCACGCTGATCGCGAACTCGGTGTCGGGCTTCGGCAGCACGAGGAAGGTGATTCCCGCCCCGTGGACACCGTCGGCTTCGGCCCGCAGATCGAACAGGGGCCCGTTGTGAGTGGCCGGACCCACCTGCTGTACGGGCGCGAAGTAGGACACCGTGAGGTCACCGCTGGTAATCGGACAGGGAATGGCCGCCTTCCAGCGCACGGACATGCACGCGGTCGGCGGGGACGCCGTTGTGACGCAGGGCGGACAAGGCGGCGGAGAGGGGAGCGGCCAGGTCGAAGTAGCAGCCCAGCAACAGGATCCGCAGCGCGGTGCGCCGGCGCATCAGCCGGCACAGATACACCGTGGGGTTCCGGTAGAACGTACGAGCGGGCAGGGCGGCCCGCCAGTCCCTGGCGAAGTTGAGATCCAGGGACAGCGAGACGTACGGCTCCTTGCCCGGCGCCTCCGCTTCGGCGACCAGGTAACAGCCCAACGCCGGTGACTCGATCACGTTCCTCCCGCCCAGGCCGAGGGCCGGATCGTCCGCAGCCGGGGGGCGCCCGTCGTCGCGCGGCGGTGTGAGCGGACCCGTGATCCGGGTGTCGAGGCGGCCCACCAACTCGGAACGGTCAGCCAGCAGGCTTCGCAGGAAGGTTTCGCTGTCGATCCGCAGGTCTCACCCGGCGATGTCCCCGGCAGGCAGTCCGGTGAAGGCTGCCAGGCGGTCGGCGAGAGCGCCACGCCGTTCCGCGGGCAGTGCGGATCCCTGATGCAGGGCCACCAGGTACTCGGTACCGGCGAACTCCCGGGCCGCCTCGAAGACGGTTGCCGCGTCCGGAGAGTCCACCGTGCCGCGTCCGTGATGCCAGGCGGTTCCGGGGCAGCTCTCGTCTTCGCTACCGATGATTGGGCGGCCTTCCTGATTAGTCACACCCGATAGCAGCTAGGAAATCAGACGCCGTCCGCCGGATACTCGCAGATTTCCCAGCGGACGGTGTCGGTGCCGCTACAGATCAGTTGGACGGGTAAGGACTCCGCAGACGTTGGGGGCGAAGGAGCCGAAGTGATCGTTTTAAGGCGATCAGAGTGTGCCTCGCAGATGGAGGGATCCGCATTCGGGGTGAGGGCCAAAGCCGTACTGCTTGGGCGGCCACGGGGAGGGGGGCGGAGTCGGGCACCACCACTCATCGATCATCCGGGTGATCCAGGGC
>NZ_LATD01000187.1 GCF_000981895.1 Streptomyces odonnellii
GTCTCGGAGGGGGAGACGGACGGGGCTCCGGACGGGGTGAGGGAGGCGGCGGATCCGGTCTGGGTGGTGGTGTTGGGGTTTGTCCCGGTTCCTGTGGTGCTGCCGGTGCCGGTGTCGGTGCCCGCGCTGGTCCCGGTGCTGGTGCCGACGCCCGTGCTGGTGCCGATCCCGGTTCCGGCACCGTTCCCCGTCCCTGTCCCGGAAGTGGCGGGTGGTGATCCGCCGGGCGTACCGGACGGGCTCCCGCTGCCGGTGCTGGGCGGCGGCAGCTCGGCGGCGGTCTCCTTCTGCGTGTACACGTCCTGTGCCCGGTCGTCGTCGCTGACCTCCGGGTCGTACGACACCACGCGTTCGAGGTCGATCACGAGCTGGTGCGACGCGACGGTGCCGTCCGCCTTCCAGCTGCAGCCGACGCGCCGGTCCGTGTCGTACGTGACGGACGCCGTGCCCTCGTACACCTTCGTCTGCTGGTCCTCGGGGAGCGAGTCCGCGCCGGGCAGCAGATCCTGGAGCATGGGGCGCGGTACGGTCCCGCAGGGCTCGCGAAGCGTGCGGTACTTGCCGGGTGCGGCGGCGGTCGCGGTGGTGGGGCCGCCCGGCTTGGGGTCGGCGGCCGAGCCGTCGCCGGCGCCTCCGGAGCACCCCGCGACGACCGCCACGAGGAGCGCCGCCAGGCCGGGTAGGTACACGTGACGCGCCTTGGGCTGCACGGTCCCGGGCTCCCTTCTGTACAGGGTTCCGCGCGGCGGTTCCGCGCGAAAACTGCTTGCCGCCGGATGACGGTCGGTGGACACAATGTCTATCGCACGCACTGCCGTCGACGCTGGTCGGCTGTCTCTTTTGACAGCCCCGGTTCCGGTTTTTGCGCTATTCGGACTTTCGGGGGAATCGAGGGGTTATGTCGTATGTAGAGATGCCGGGTGCGAAGGTGCCGATCCGGATGTGGGCGGACCCGGCGACTGTCGAGGACGGCGCGATGCAGCAGCTCCGCAATGTTGCCACCCTGCCGTGGATCAAGGGCCTGGCGGTCATGCCGGACGTCCACTACGGCAAGGGCGCGACGGTCGGCTCGGTGATCGCGATGCACGGCGCGGTCTGCCCGGCGGCGGTGGGCGTGGACATCGGCTGCGGCATGTCGGCGGTCAAGACGTCCCTGACGGCGAACGACCTGCCGGGCGACCTCTCCCGCCTCCGCTCCAAGATCGAACAGGCCATCCCGGTGGGCCGGGGCCTCCACGACACGGCGATCGACCCGGCACGCCTGCACGGCTTCCCGACGGCGGGCTGGAACGACTTCTGGGAGCGGTTCGGGGGAGTGGCGGAGGCGGTCAAATTCCGCCAGGAGCGAGCCACAAAGCAGATGGGAACGCTCGGATCGGGCAATCATTTCATCGAGTTCTGTCTCGACGAGTCGGATTCGGTCTGGCTGATGCTGCACTCCGGATCGCGGAACATCGGCAAGGAACTGGCGGACCACCACATCGGCGAGGCCCGGAAACTTCCGCACAACCAGGGCCTGGTCGACAGGGACCTGGCCGTCTTCATCGCCGGGACCCCGCAGATGGAGGCTTACCGGAACGACCTTTTCTGGGCGCAGGAGTACGCGAAGTACAACCGCGCGATCATGATGGGGCTCTTCCAGGACCTCGTACGCAAGGAGTTCAAGAAGGCCAGGGTGGCTTTCGAGCCGGTCATCTCCTGCCACCACAACTATGTGGCGGAGGAGCGGTACGACGGAATGGATCTGCTGGTCACGCGGAAGGGCGCGATCCGCGCGGGCAGCGGGGACTTCGGGATCATCCCGGGTTCGATGGGCACGGGTTCGTACATCGTGAAGGGCCTGGGGAACGTGGCGTCGTTCAACTCGGCCTCGCACGGCGCGGGCCGGAGGATGAGCCGCAGCGCCGCCAAGCGCCGCTTCTCGGCACGGGACCTGGAGGAGCAGACGCGGGGCGTCGAGTGCCGTAAGGATTCCGGTGTCGTGGACGAGATCCCGGCGGCGTACAAGCCGATCGAGCAGGTCATCGACCAGCAGCGGGATCTGGTCGAGGTGGTGGCGAAGCTGAAGCAGGTCATCTGTGTGAAGGGCTGATCCGACGTGCGGGGGCGTGCCCCTCGCCTGCGAGGACCGGCCGAGAAGCCCTGCCCCGGACCGGGTGTTCACCGGTCGGGGGCAGGGCTTCTCGCGTACGGCCGCGACTACAGCTCGCGGTGGATCTTGGTGTTGGAGGCCTGGGCGCGGGGGCGGACGACGAGGAGGTCGATGTTGACGTGGCTGGGGCGGGTCACTGCCCAGGTGATGGTGTCGGCCACGTCGTCGGCGGTGAGGGGTTCGGCGACGCCCGCGTAGACCTTGGCCGCGCGTTCGGTGTCGCCGTGGAAGCGGGTGGTGGCGAATTCTTCGGTTTTGACCATGCCGGGGGCGATCTCGATCACGCGGACCGGGGTGCCGACGATCTCCAGGCGGAGGGTCTCGGCGAGGACATGGGCGCCGTGTTTGGCGGCCACATAACCGGCGCCGCCCTCGTAGGTGCCGTGGCCGGCGGTGGAGGAGAGGACCACGACCGTTCCGTCGCCGCTGTCGGTGAGGGCCGGGAGCAGGGCCTGGGTGACATTGAGGGTGCCGATGACGTTCGTCTCGTACATACGGCGCCAGTCGGCCGGGTCCCCGGTGGCCACCGGATCGGCGCCGAGCGCGCCTCCGGCGTTGTTGACCAGGACGTTCACGGAGGGGTAGTCGCCGAGTTCGGCGGCGAAGGCGTCGACGGCCGCGCGGTCGGTGACATCGAGGGCGTAGGCGGTGGCGCGGTGGCCCGCGGCGGTGATCTCGGCGGCGAGGGCCTCGATACGGTCCTTGCGGCGGGCGGTGACGACGACGTGGTGGCCCGCCGCGGCGAGCTGCCGCGCGGTGGCGGCGCCGATGCCGCTGCTCGCTCCGGTGATGACGGCGATGGGGGTGCCCGCGGCGCTCATGACGTACTCCTCGCGCGTGTGATCGATGTGGGGCCAGGATAGGCGGGGGCGAGGGGCCGCTGCTTACGGTGTCCGGGGCGCGGGCGGCCCCCGCGGCCAGGCGGTGCGGGGTCTCGTCGTGACCGTGGTGCGGAGGGCTCGGGGGCCTCTTTGTGGCCGGTGCGGGGTCTCCTCGTGGCCGTGGCGCGGAGGTCTCGTCGTGACCTCGGTGCGGGGGTCTCCTTGTGGCCGGTGCGGGGGGTCTCCTTGTGGCGCAGGGCCGGAGGTCGCCTCAGTGGCCGCGGGGCGCGTACATGATCACGGCCATACCGGCCAGACAGACCAGCGCACCCGTGACGTCCCAGCGGTCCGGGCGGTAGCCGTCCGCGACCATGCCCCAGACGATCGAGCCCGCGACGAAGATCCCGCCGTACGCGGCGAGGATCCGGCCGAACTCGCCGTCCGGCTGGAGCGTGGCGACAAAGCCGTACGCGCCGAGGGCGATCACCCCGGCGCCGATCCAGATCCAGCCGCGGCCGCCGCCGGATCCGTCGCCGCGCACTCCCTGCCAGACGAGCCAGGCGCCGCCGATCTCGAAGACGGCGGCGAGGACGAAGAGGGCGGCGGAACGGAGTACCAGCATTCCGACAGCGTGCCATGTGGGTGACCGGACGTGTGCCGAGGCTATGGTTTGCCGGTATTACGGTGTGATGATCAGTATGTTCCACCCATGGGTGTCATGTGTGCCATGCGGGTCGTGGGCAGAGTGCTGCTGGTCGTTACCGCGACCGCCGCGGCGGTGGGGACGGCCGCGGATCCGGGTGCCTGGGCCGCCACCGATGCCCCTCGCCCCGGTTCCGCCGTGCCCGAGGCCGACCTGTCGCACCACGGACATGTGTCGCTGTCGAACGGCGCGCTGACGGTCCGGCTCCAGTCCGAGAACCATGGCCCGTCCCCGCTGCCGGACGCGACCGTACGGCTGGACTTCTCGGTACCCCTCCCACCCGGCCAGGAACTCCCGGCCGCGTGCGTCCAGGCCGGCGACCGGACGGTGCTGTGCCCTACGGGACGGCTCCGGGCGCTCCAGCGCGGTACGGGGATCACGCTCGACCTCAGGACCGCGGGGCAGCCGGACGAAGTGGCCGTACGGATCGGCACGGCCTGGAACGGCGGGGCGATCGACGACAACCCCGGCAACAACGAGCATCGCGTCCTGGTCCTGGAAACGGGCGATCGGAACGCCTTCTGAAGCTGGTACGCGGAGGCGGGGCCGGTACGTGGGGGCGGGGCCGGTAC
>NZ_LATD01000188.1 GCF_000981895.1 Streptomyces odonnellii
GAGTTCACCTTCCTCCACCGTGAGGTCGACATCGCGCAGGGCGGGTCCTGCCGCGTCGTCGTAGTGGACGGTGACCTGGTCGAAGGTGATCACGCTGACTCGGCCTTCCGGACGGGCCGGTGCGGGGCGGGCGGAGGGGCGATGAGCCCGGCCGCTCCGGCGAGGAGGATCGCGGCGGTCGGTACGAGCGGAAGCTCGGGCCAGGTCAGCGGGTAGAAAGTGGGGTTGAGCTGGGCCGGGTCGTACCCGAGGTTGGTGAAGAGCAGGACGGCGGACACCACCCCGCTGCCGACGACCGCCCACTCCGCCGGCCGCCAGGGGTCCGGCCGGTAGGTGGTACGGGTGACACGCCGCCCGCCCAGCCGCAGACCCGCCACACACAGCACGGCTCCCGCCGCCATCGCGGGCAGTCCCAGGAAGGCGGGCGCCGTGGCGTCGAGCAGCCCGTAGGCGCCGGCGCACAGCCCGCACATTCCGAGCAGCATCAGCGCACCGGTGGCCCGGCGGGAGCGGCGGGTGGCGGTGCCCGCCCGGCCGTAGCCGCGGGAGTCCATGGCGGCGGCCAGACGCAGCGAGCGTTCGAGAGCGTCCTCCAGCACGGGGACGGCGATACCGCGCAGCGCCTTCATCCCCTGGGTGCGGCCCGCCCGCAACTTCCGTGCGCGGGCGACGCGTTGGACGCTCTGCACGAGCTGCGGCGCCACGCTGATCGCCACGGTGACCGCGACGCCGAGTTCGTACAGGGCTCCGGGCAGCACGCGCAGCGCACGCTTGGGGTTGGCGAGGGTGTTGGCGGCGCCGATGCAGCAGAGCATGCAGGCCAGGCGCAGCCCGTCGGTCGCCGCCGACAGCAGCGCCTCCAGCGACACCGGCCCGCCGATCTTGATGCCCGCGTACCAGTCGGGTGTGGGGATGCGCGGGAGCGAGAACAGGAAGTGGTCGTGCGGGGTGATGCCGGTGGCGAACACGGCACGGAAGACGACACGGATCGCGACGACCGTGAGGGCCAGGTAGAGGTAGTACTTGAAGCCGCGCGCCCAGGGAGCCTCGGTGCGCCGCGCCGTGACGACATAGCCGAGGACGGCCAGGACCAGGAACAGCAGCAGCGGGTTGTTGGTGCGGCTCACGGCGGTGGCCAGGGAGAGCGCCCACACCCACCAGGCCACCGGGTGCAGCATGCGCGACAGCCGACGGCCGCCCCGGTCCGGCGACGGGCCGGAGGGGGCGGAGGACGCCGCCTCCGTGGTCGTACCGGCCACGGTCATCCGATACGGCGGCGTCGGCGCGCCACGAACACGGCCGCGCCGCCGATCAGTACGACGAGCGAGGCACCGGTGATGACGGGCACCGTCGAGCCGGGGTCGTGCCCGGCCTCGGCGGCGGGGGCGGCGTCGACCACCCGGGTGCCGGGGCTCGGCGCGGCGACGGCCGACGGGCTTTCGGAGGTACTCGCGGACGGGCTTGGCGTGGGCGAGGGCGACGGGCTCGCGCTCTTGGCGGGCCCCGGCGGCTTCCCTGGCGCCGGTTTCTTCGGCGGGGGAGGGGTGGACGTACGTGGGGCCGAAGTCCGGGGCTCCTCGGTGACCGGCCGCTCCGGTGCCGGGCCGGTGCCGACGTCCGGGGGCGGTGCCGGGGCCTTGGCGGTGGAGGCGGGTTTGCCCGAGTCGCCCGTGGGACGGGTGTTGTGGGCGCGCAACTGGTCGGGCGTGACCTGAGGCCGTCCCTCGGTGCCCTCGATGTTCGTGCCACCGAAGATCCACAGGTCCACGCTGCCGGGCTTCGGCTTGTAGAGCATGGCGCCGAGCTGGCTGTAGCTCCAGTCGCTCTCGCCCGGGTCGGCGTGCCAGTAGGACCAGTACGCGGAGGCGGGTGGTGTGAGGACGCAGTCGTCCTCCGCCGGAGTGGGGTACTGCTTGCCGTTCTTGTAGCCGCTGTAGCCGATGCGGCAGATGAATGCCGGCCCGTCGTGCCCGGTGCCGGTGGTACGCCAGCCGCCCTGGTTGAGCAGCTCGTACCCGGTGGTGGGCGTGGTGCCGCAGGAGCGGAGGATCGGCCCGCCCCAGTCGCTGAGGTCGACGGCCAGCACCGCCCCGGAGGTCGTGGTGCAGCGGCCCATCGGCTGGGGGTCGGCCGCGGCGGGGGCGGCTGTCGCGCCGAGGGCGACGGCGGTGAGTCCGAGCGCTGCCGCCGCGCTCGCCACCGGGCGCCCGACACGCGAGGCAATCACCGGACACCTCCGTTCTCCGTGCGCCTGCGGGCGACGACCACCGTGCGCCAGCCCGCGAGAGCCAGCACCAGGGCGAATGCCGCGAGGGCCCCGATCTGTACGCCGGTGGAGGCCAGGGCGCCACCGCCACCGCCTTGGGCACCGGTGGCGGATCCACCGTCGCTGCCGCCGGTGTCGCCCGGCGTGACGATGTCCGGGGCGCTGCTGCTGGGGCTCGGCGTGGGCTGCGGCGAGGTGCTGGCGAGGTCGCGCTCCAGCTCTCCGAAGGAGACGCCGGTCGCGCCGCCCACGGCTTGGGTGGAGGCGCGCAGGTCGGAGCCCCGCTGTCCCTCCTTGGCCACATTGAACCCGCCGTCCGCGTTCTGCTGCGAGGCGAGGAACTTCCGGGCCTTGCCCAGCTCGTCACCGTACGTCTCCGCGTCCAGCGACAGGCCCTGCACGGCCAGGGCCGCCGAGTTGACGGAGTTTCCGGCCGCTCCCGGGAAGCCGCCGTCGGGCAGTTGCTTCGAGGCGATCCACTTCAGGGCCTTGTCCACGGCCGCGTCCGCCTTCTCACCGCCCGCCAGGTCGAGAGCCATCGCGGCGATGGCGGTGGAGTCCACGTCGGAGTCGCCGGTGGACGGGATCAGGCTCGGCCAGGCGCCGTTGTCGCCCTGGAGGCTCTCCAGGTACGCGATCGGCTGCTCGGCCGCGGCCTTCTCGTCCGCGCGCAACTGCGCCATGACCGCCAGGGACTGGGCGAACACGGACGGGGCATAGGTGTAGGCGCCCTTGGCGGCACACGAGCGGTCCGGTGCGGTGCTCGGTTCCGTGCATACGGCCTTGCCGAGCGCCTCGACGAGATCGTGACCGGCGAAGTCGCGCGGGTCGCGGCCGACCGCCTCGGCCAGCAGCGCCGTCTTGCCGAGGGAGCCGCCTGCCGCGTACTCGGTGCCGATACCCGTCCAGTCGTTGACCGTACGGCCCTCGCCGTCCTTGCCGCTGTGGTCGAGGAAGTCGACGATGCCGCGCAGTCTGGCGTTGTCCAGGCCGGTGGCGGCGAGCGCGTAGGCGCCGTCGATGGTGAGACCGAAGTCGGCGCGGGACGTGCCGGGGCCGGCGGTGTAGTACTGACCCTGCTTGAGGTTGGCGGCGCTGGTCAGATACGCGACGCCCTTCCGCAGATCGGGGCCGTCGCCCGGGGCCGGGGTGCTCGGTCCGCCGGTGGGCGTGGCCGGCGGCTCGGTGGGTCCGGTCGTGTCGGTCGTCAGCGTGACCAGGCTGGTGCCGACGCCCGCGAGGACGGCGGCCGGTGTCGGGTGGACGGCCGGGTCGGTGGCGCCTTCCTCGAAGCCGAAGCCGCCGCCGTCGAGTTGCTGCCGCGACAGCCAGGCGACGGCCGCGTCGGCGCGGCCGGTGTCGCCGAGGGCGCGCAGCGCCTGCGCGGCATACGCGGTGGCGTACACGCTTCCGCTGGGGGCGCCGGTGTAGCCGGGGAAGGCGCCGTCCGCGCGCTGTGTCTCGCCGAGGTACGTACGGGCCTTGGCCACCGCGTCGTCATGGCCGCCCGCCTTGTGCAGCACCAGGGCGGCGAGTCCGGTGGTGGCCGGGTCGCCGTCGCAGTACTCGCCGGGCCGGATCAGGATGCTGGTGATCCCGCCGTTCGCGCACTGGACCTGGGTGAGCCGGTCCACCGCGGCGGCCGGGGGCGTGGTCCCGGCGCGGAGCAGGGCCAGTACGGACAGGGCCTGGCCGTCGGTGTACGTCGCGTTGCGGAAGTCGCCCTTGGCGGTGCAGCCGGGGGTGGGCTCGCCCGACTCGGGGCCGGCCGCGCACACGTTCCCCGCCAGGTCGCCGACGAGGTCGTGGCCGCCGACGGCGTGCGGATCGGCGCCGGTGATCTCGGCGAGGAGGGCGAGGCGGGCGGCGTCGGTGGCGTCGGGGGCCTGGTCGGTGCCGTTCGGGTAGGCGTAGCCGTCGGTATGGGCGGTCAGGAAGGCGGTGACCTTGTCGAGGGCGGCGCTCTTGCCGTCAGCGGCGGCGAGGGCGTAGGCCGCCTCGGTGGTCAGGAGGTAGTCGGGGGTGTCGCTGCCGTCGTCGACGATCCGTTCGCCGTCGGTGAGACGGCCCTTGAGCCAGGCCGCGGCGGCGGCCACGTCGACATCACCCGGCGCGCCGGTGGGCGTACCGCCCGGGTCGGGGGTGCCGCCACCGCCGCCCGCGCGTACGTCGTCGGGGCTGAAGCCGGGCTTGCCGGTGGTGCCGCCGACGTCCGTGCCGCCGTAGACCCAGGCGTCCACGTCGCCGTCCTCAAGCCTGCGGTCCATGGCGCCGTACTGGCTGTACGTCCAGTCGTCCTGGCCGGGTGACGCGACCCAGTAGGACCAGTAGGCGGTGGCGGGCGGGGTGAGGACGCAGGCGTCCCGGTCGGGCGTCGGGTACTGCGTACCGGAGTTGACGGAGCCGTGGCCGATGCGGCAGATGAAGGCGGGGCCGTCGTGCTCGGTGCCCGCGGTGCTGAAGCCGGCGTCGTGGAGCAGGTCGTAACCCGTCGTCGGGGTGGCGTCGCAGCCCCGTACGACCTCGCCGCCGAACGGTCCGAAGTCGACCGCGACGACGGCCCCCTCGGTCGCGGTGCAGTCACCGATCGGGTCCGCGGCGGCGGAAGTTGTCGTGAGGAACGTCACGCATGCCAGGAACAGGGCGAGCAGTACCGACGCGAGCGCCACCAGGCGCCCGGGTCTCGCCCCCGTTCGCCCTTCCATCAGCCCATGCATCCCCACAGCGGCTCCCTCGTCGCCTGACCGGCGCGGACGGGCACGTGGCAGCGGGCCCCCGTCGCGAGCGGAAGGGCCCTGCGTACGGAAGCCGGTCGCACCACGCCGTAGTCCGCGACGGCGTCTGTTGCTGGTGAACACGCTCCAGGCATTCCGGCTCGCCCGGCGGTGCCGGGCCTACGGTTGCGGGTCAGCGCCGGAGTCGGACCGGCTTCCCCTGGAACTCTTGCGTATCAGCCGGATTGGAACACGGCCCCTCGGAGAGCGTCAAGAAGGGGCACGGGGCGGGCTCCGCCGGCGTCCGACGCGGACCCTGGCGGGCCGGCCGCACCCTCGGGTACCGTCCCGGACTGCCGAGTGGGGGAACCCGGTGGGAGTCCGGGGCTGACGCGCAGCGGTGTGGGACGGCGGAAGCCGCCCCGAGCCCGAATGCCCAAGCGGTGCAACACCCTTGGAAGCCGGTCCACGCGTCTCGGACGGCGGCCGCCCGCCGCTCCCACCGCTCACCGCGAGGGCCGCGCAGGGGCCGGGCCGGCGTCCCTCACCTCAGGAGCAGGCCATGCACCGTAAGCTGTCCCTCCGTCCCGCCCTCACCGTGGCCGCCGCCCTCGGCGCCTTCACGATGACCACGCTGCCCGCGGCGGCGACCTCCACCCCGGCACAGATCGCCACGTCGAAGACGAACGGCGTCGGCTATCTCAAGACCCTCCAGGCGGCGGACGGTTCGTACGCCGGGACGGGGCTGTCCAACGAGTGGGCGTTCAGCGCGTTTGCGTCGGCCGGCACCGCCGCCGTGGACGTCACACCCGGCGGCGACGCCAGCAAGAACGCGAGAACGGTCTACCGCGCCCTGCTCGCCACCAGCGGCTGGCCGTCCACCTCGCCCGTCGTCACGGACTACGAACGCGCCACGCTCAACGCCTACGCGGCGGGCATCGACCCCGCGCGCGTCTCCGCCTCCCGCAATCTGATCGCGGACATCTACGGCTACTGGCAGACGACCGAGCCCGGTTACTTCGGCCCGTCGGCTAACTTCAACGGCACCGTCTTCGCCGCGCTCGCCCTGAACGGCGCCAGGACCCAGTCCGGCCAGGTCCGTATCCCCCAGTCGCTGCGGGACGCGATGGTCACCCGTATCCGGGCCAACCAGCACAACGACGGCGGCTGGAACTTCAGCAAGGCCGAGGGCAACCCGGGCCAGCTCGGGGCGACCAGTGACATCGACATGACCGGCGCGGCGATGGCGGCGCTGTGCGTCTCCGGCGTACCGAACACGGACACCGACATCGTCCAGGCCAAGGCGTTCCTCAAGAGCAAACTTGTCGCGAACAGCGGCGCGTTCAACGCCATGTTCGGCGTCAACACCGACTCCAACGGCTGGGCCGTGTCCGGTCTGAACGCGTGCGGCATCAACCCGCAGACCGGCGACTTCCTGACCTCCATGGGCAAGACGCCCGTCGACTTCCTGATCGCGCAGCAGTTCAGCCCGGGCGGCGGCTTCAAGTACCTGCCCAGCGACACCGTCCCCTCGGCGTACGCCTCGATCGACGGCCTGCGCGCGGTCGCCGGCGGAGGCTTCACCGCGGCCCCGCCCGTCCCCGTCACCCCGGGCGCCCCGCAGTGGGTGAGCCAGTCGTCCCTCACCTCCGGTACGGCGACGAAACTGGCGCTGACCGTGGACGACGGGGCCGGCAACCTCAAGGTGTGCGCCGTCGCCCTCACCCCGACCGGCTCCACGACCACGCTCGGCGCGGTGCTCGACGCGGCCACCAGCGCCGCCACCCCCTCGGGCTGCGTCACGAGCGTGACGCCGTCCTCCGGAACGGGGACCGTCACCGCCCTCAACGGCAAGGCCAACAGCGGCTCCAACACCTGGAAGGCCAGCGTCGACGGCTCCGCCTTCGCGACCGCCGCCCGCGCCCAGACCATAGGCGTCGGCGACACGATCGCCCTGCGCTGGGGCGCCTGACGCCGGTGCCGGTCCTGGGGCCCGCTCCGCCGCGGGCCCCAGGACCGCCCGGCACATGGCATCGTCCGCCTCCGAGGCGGAGGACCAGACGCTTTCCATGGGCGTCTTCGGCCGATTCCGACGACGCGGCGAGCGTATGTGCCACGTCGCGAGCCGGACGGTATGGGGCAGACACACCCTAGAGTCGCCGCATGCGCATCGTCTCCCTGCTCCCCGCCGCGACGGATATCGTCGCCGAACTCGGACTGTCCGCAGACCTGGTCGGCCGCACGCACGAATGCGACTGGCCACCGCGGGAGGTGGCGTCCGTGCCTGTGGTGACCGGTGCCGATCTCGACCAGGACATCCTCAGCAGCCGGGAGATCTCGGATGCGGTCGGCGGATCGGCACACTCGGGGTCGTCGCTGTACACCCTCGACACGGATGCTCTGGCGGCCTTGCGGCCCGACGTGGTGCTCACCCAGGACCTGTGCGATGTGTGCGCGGTCTCGTACGAGAAGGTCAGCGGAGCCGTACGGTTGCTCGACGCGGACACGCGCGTCCTGAGCCTGGAGCCGCGCACGCTCGACGACGTACTGGACTGCCTGGTCACGGTCGGCGAGCTGCTCGGCGTACGGGAGCGTGCCGAGCGGCGATGCGCCGAACTGCGGGCCCGTCTCGGCCAGGTCCGCGATTCGGTGGCGGGCCGGGTCCGGCCGCGGGTCGTGGCCGTCGAATGGCTCGACCCGTTGTGGCCCGCCGGACACTGGGTGCCCGAACAGATCGCCACTGCCGGCGGCGAACCGCTCCTCGCCTCGCCCGGTGAGCACACCAAGCCGATGACCTGGGAAACGGTCCGCGCGGCCCGGCCGGACGTGATGCTGGTCCTGCCCTGTGGCTTCCCGCCCGAGCGGACCCTTCGCGAGACGGAGTCGCTCACCCGCCTGCCCGGCTGGGCGGAGCTTCCCGCGGTGCGGGCCGGGCGCGTCCATGTCCTGGACGGCCCGGCCTACTTCAACCGTCCCGGCCCCCGCGTGGTGCGCGGGGCGGAGGTCCTGGCCCATGTGCTGCACGGCGTACGGACCGGAGAGCCGGTGACGGAAGCCGAAGCGCGTGCCTTTCCCGGCATGCCCGGCGTCCCCGGCCGGTAGGAGCCACGGCACTGGTCGGAACGCCGTCCGGGTGGTGGCGTGGTCCGTGGTGTCTCAACGACGGCCGGGCCGGGGGCCCGGCGGCCCGATGACCGTCCGCCGCGGTGACGGTCGCGGCGGACAGTCACTTCACCGGTCCGGGCTCACTTGACATCGACGAAGTCGGCCGAGCCGACCGTGGCCACGGTGAGGCTCGTGCCCGCGAAGTTGTAGCGGTACGTGCCGTCCGCCGTCGCCTTCACGGTGGCCGAGACCCAGCCGTTGCGGTCGGTGTTGATCTTCTTCAGTGTGACGAAGGGGCCGCTCGTGCCCTTGCGGTACTGGAGCACGACCTGGTGCCCGATGAGGGGCACGTTCTTGCGGTTCTCCCAGCTTGCGACGGTCATCTGGGCCTTGACCGTCAGGTTCTTGCCCTTCTGGACCTGTTGCGGTGTGGCGATGGTCTGGGACATGTAGGTGTTGCGCTTGATACGCGCCAGGTAGGCGCCGTTCCCACGGGTGACGTTGCCGTCGCCGTCGACGGCCACGGGGGTGATGACCCAGACACCGGCGAGGGCGTTGCTGCGGAGGTTGACGCTCGGATCGGCGGTCACGAGCGCCTTGCAGAAGGAGGTGGTGTCGTTGAGCCGTACGCAGTGGCCGGACCCGGCCATGAGACCCTGGACCTTCGCCCCGGCGTCCACGTTCCGCAGCTCGTACGACACGCTCCGGACGCCGGACGGGTCGGTGACCGTCGCGCCGACCGTGAAGGTCCTCTTCAGTGCCGCCTCGACGCCGACGGTGTAGTCGCGGTTGTGGTTGACATCGATGTTCCAGAACTTCGTGCCCGAGTCGTCCTGGGCGGCCCCGACGGCCGGTGCGGCGAGAGCGGTTACGGCAAGGACGGCGCTGATGGCGGCGGTGGCGCGTCTGCGCATGCTGTTGTTTCCTCACGCTCGATGAAACCGATTGATCACTTCATCCGCGTCAGACAAGAGGGACGCCCGGAAGGTTGTGCACGCGCGCGGACCCGGCACCGGGTGATCCCACCGCAGGCCGAACTGCCCGGCGGGACACGAGAGTTCACCGAAAGTGAACCTCACAGCGACGCTGTTTCCGAGCCGGAGCCGGGACGGCCTGGGAGGAGAGGGCGCGGGGCGGCGTGCGGAGGGAGCTCGTGAAACTGGCGGAAATGTCCGGCACGGGCTGAGTCGACGTCAAAACGTAATGAGAATTTCTCTCTACCGCCGGTAAGATCATTCTGCTTGTTCTTCGCCAGCGAGAGATGCCAGGAAAGACCATGAAACTGCGCAGGGCCCTCCCGATTGTCGCCGTATTGCCGGCCCTCCTCGCGATATCCGCATGCAGCGGCGAATCGACGGAATCCGACGGTAGGAAGCCGAAGGCGAGCACGAGCGCGAAGAGCGCCGAGGAGGAAGAGGCCGCCAAGGCGAAACGCTTGGGGGCGCTCGACGGAAAGAGTCTTGAAAAGGTCGCCCTCACCGGAAGGGCCGCGGGATTCGACGCCAAGAGGATCGCCAAGGCGGAGGTCGAGGCCGGCCGCGGCATGGAGGCCGACAAGAAGGCGTGTCAGCCCCTCGCCAGCCTGATCGGCGGCTTCACGCACATCCCGGCAGTGAGCACTGTGCACCGCTCCCTGCAGCCGGGCGAGGCGACCAACGCGACCGTCGGGTCCATGTGGCTCGCCTCGCACTCGGAGGAGAACGCCCTCCGGGTGATGAAGGAGCTCCGCACGGCCGTCGCCGAATGTCCCAAGGGTTTCAAGACCCTGGGCCTGACGTACGGCAAGGTCGAGAGCCTTCCCGCGCCGAAGCTGGGCGACGAGGCGGTGGGCTACCGGATCACCGGCGACATCGGCGAGCAGAAGGTGCCCATGACGTACACGGTGGTCCGTGAAGGCGGGGTCATCGCCGCCTTCTACGGCGTGAACATGCTGGACGCGAAGAAGGCCACGATCCCGGAGCCGGTCATCAAGGCCCAGCTGGAGCGGATCGCGGGCACGGCGGACTGACGCCGCCCAGCACGCATGAGAAGGGGGCCTCCGGCACGGGGAGGCCCCCTTCTCGTCGCGACCCGGTCAGGAGCCGCTGATGAAGCCCTCCAGGGCCGGCCCCGTCATCTGGACGACGACGGCGCTTTCCTGTGCCGTCTCGGGCAGGTGGGCCCGGTCCCCCTCCTCACGGAGGATCACCGGCCGGTCCATCGGGAGCACGCTCGCCCCGAGCCGGTCCACCAACTCGGCCAGGACGTCGAAGAACTGGCCGGGCGGGAAGCGGTTGACGCCGACGGAGACCTCGTTGACGTCCACGTTGACCTCGTAGCCGTCGGCGGTCCGCATCAGCACGCCGTTCATGAGGTCCTCGTCGGCTTCGACGATGTAGGGCCCCAGGACTTCCCGTACGAGCTCCATGCCGAGGGGCTCGGGTTCACCGTTCCGATAGCGGAGCACGAACAGCATGCGACTCATTGTTGGATCCTCACCGAAGCCTTTCTGAAACGATCGGGGTGAGGCCTTCCCGAGAAAGCGGATTTCCCGAGGAAGGCCCCTCCGACGATGCTACGGCATGTATATGACGTCGATCTTTCCCACGAGTTCAGGAGTGTCCGCGACCATGTGCCGGAATGCGGTTGCCGCCTCGGGAGAGCTCACGTAGTACACGATGGGCGTGAACGTGTCTCCGTTCGCGGCCTTGGCTCCCGCGACCTGGGCCTTGGCCTCGGTCACCGGGGCCGTGACGAAGAACTTGAACTTGCCGGTGGCGGGATCGATGACTCCGCTGTCGCTCCAGAACTTCGCGTCGATCAGCTTACCGTTCTGGTAGCCGTCGACCTTGACATATTCGCCCTTCCGTCCGGCCACCGGGTACTTCATCTTCAGTTTGTAGACGAAGCCTTCCGGCACGCCTCCTGTGACCCGCTGCTGGTAGGCAGCGGCCGCGGCGTCCATGCCCTCGTTCTCCGCGGACCAGAATCCCGGTCCGTTGATGCCACCCACCCAGCAGCCGGGGCCGGTGTTGGTACCGGCGGCCGCGACGCCGAACGACGCGGTTTTGAAGGTCGCCGTGTCGACTGCCTTGCAGCCGTCGTTGAGCTTCCGGACGATACGGCTGACCATGCCCTGCACGGCGGTCTCGGTCAGACCGAGGGACCGCAGCGCCAGCCACGCGTCGGTGAAGCCGATGCCGGTCTTGACGGCGGCGTCCATCGCCGTCACCGCGGCCTTCGCCGACTTGAAGAGCGCGCCGGCGACGAACCAGGAAGCGGCCCAGGCGCAGTCGCCCCAGCTGCCGCCCGAGACGCCCGGCGTGATCAGTTTGGCGCACCCGATGAAGTCGCCGAGCAGGACGTCGATCGGATCGATGCCCGAGTTGAACTCGACCATCGTCAGCGTGTACGAGATGCGCTCGGTCTTCGCGTCCGTCACGTCCGGACCGAGGTAGACCGTGTCCGCCTTCGGGCACCCGCCGGTGGCGACGAGCTCCGGCGACAGACACATGAAGAGGTCGGCGTGGGACCTGTACGTGATGTCCGCCGTGATCGTGCAGTCGCCGACATGGATGATCGGGTTGCAGTTGTCCTTGACGACGTTCTTCGGCTCACCGATGTACTCGATGTGGTCGAGGACCGCCCACACCCCGCCGAGTCCGGTGGTGACACCCTCCGAGATCTGCTGGTTGTTGCCCGCCGTCTCCGTACGGTCCGCGGCGGCCTGGGCCTCCTCCGCCGCTTCCCGCGCTCCGGCGGCGGCGGTCTCCGCCGCCGTCGCGTCGGCCTCCGCCTGGGTGGCGGTGGCACGAGCGGAGGCTGCGTCCTCCTCGGCCTTGGCGGCCGTGGCACGGGCCGAAGCGGCGTCCCTCTCTGCCTCCGTGGCTGCGTTGTCCGCCGCGGACGCGTCCTGCTGGGCGTCGTTCGCCGCCCACCAGGCCGACATCGCGTCGTCGCCCGCCGACTTGGCATAGCCGTCGGCTCGCGTCGCCGAGGCCCGGGCGGCCTGAGCGTCCCCCGCGGCCTGGGTGGCCGAGGCCTGGGCCCGCTGGTACGCCTTGGCGGCACGGGCCGCGTCGGACGCCGCTGCCGCGGACGCCTGCGCCGCGTGCTTCATGTCCGCCGCGGCCTGTTCGGCCAGGGCCTTCGCCTCGGCGGAGAAGCCCTCCGCCTGGCTGGCCGTGGCGGCCGCCGCCGCTGCCTGCTGCTGCGAGATCGTCAGGGACTGCTGCCCCGTCAGCACCGCGAACGCCGCCGAGCTGTCGGCCTCCTGGAACGGACCGCCGAGCGAGATCGCTTCGTTTGCCGACCCGATCACCGCGTTCGCGGAGTCACGCGCCGCGAGCGACGACTGTACGGCCGCGAGTGCCTTGCCGGCGGTGGTCGCCGCCCAGGCCGCGGTCTGCAGCGCCTCACTGCGGGCGCTGGCCGCCTCCTCCTTGGCCGTCTTGGCCGCGGCGGACGCCTTCTCAGACTGCTCCTTGGCACCGTTGGCGTCGGCCGCCGCCGCCTGGGCGGCGTCGATGGCCTCGGCCGCCGCGGCGTGCGCCGCCGCCGCGGAACCGGCCGCCACCAGGTAGGACGCCCAGGTGGCGTCGGCCGCCGCCTTCGCGCGGGACGCCGCACCCTGCGCCTTGGTGGCCGCCTCACGCGCGTTGGTGGCCGCGGCCGTGGCCGCGTTCGCCGCCGCGCGGGCGTTGGTGGCCGCCGTCGTCGCCGTGTCGGCGGTGCTCCGGGCGTCCGTCGCGGCGGACCGGGCCGCCTCGGCGGCGTCCGTGCCGTCCACGGCGGCGGCGTGCGCCTCTGCCGCGTCCGCCTTGGCCTCCAGCGAGTCCCGCCGCTGCTCGGCCTCAAGGGCCTTGTCGCGGGCGGCGACAGCATCGCGTTCTGCCTGCTCGGCGTCGGCCCTGCGGGCCGATGCCGTGGCTCCCGACGCCTCTGCCGAGGCACGGGCGTCACTGGCGATACGGCCCTGTGCGACCGCGTCCGCCTCGTGGGAGGCGGCCTTGTCCCGCTCGCTCTCCGCTGTGGCCCGGTAGGCCGCCGCGTTGGCGCGCTCCAGCTCGGCCACGGCCCGCGTCCGCTGTGCGGCTGCGGCGGCCTGGCGAGCCTGCTCCTCCTCGGCGGCGGCCGTCTCCTTGGCCGTCTTGGCCGTCGCGGCGTTCGCCGCGGCCGAGGCCGCGTAGGCGTCGGCGCTGTCGGCGGCGGCCTTCGCCTGGGCGGCGGCCTCCTGTGCGGCGATGCGGCGGAATTCGGTGTTCACCGCGTGCGCCTCGGTCTGCGCCAGCGCGAGCAGCGCCTCGGACGTCGAGACCGTGGCGTTTGCCGCGTTCAGGGATGTCCCCGTCGCCTTCGCGGCCGCCGTGGCCGCCGCGGCGGAGGCACGGGCGACCTGCACCGACTGCTGGGCGTACATCAGGCCCCGGCCACGCGGCACCTCGGCGGCGTCCGCGATGGTCCAGGCCTGCTGCTGGGCCGCAACCGCGCGCTGGGCGGCGGCGTTGGCCAGGCCGGACTGCTCATCGGCGGCGGCGACCAGTGCCTGGACCTTGCCCCGGGCCTTCGCGAGGTCTGTCTTCGCCTTGTCGAAGAGGGCCTGCTTGGGCTTGAAGATGTGGTCCGGGTCCTGCTCCAGTTCGTCGTGCCAGTACTTCTGCCAGCGCAGGATCTGGTCGGCGAGCCAGGCCTGGCCGATGGCCTCGACCATGTTGTCGGTGGCCTTGCGGGTCGCTGCGGCAGCGTCCGCCTCCGCTTGCAGGATGAGCGTGCGCGGGGCGGCCTGGCCGGCGTACTCCGCCTCCCACTCGGCCGAGGCCTGGGAGACGGCCTCGCTGAGAGCATTGCGCGGGTCGACCGGGTCCGTGTGGTTGCACGAGGCCCACTGCTGCTTGAGGTTCTCGACCTCGACGCGGAACTCGGGCGTGCCCTCGACGAGCTTCTGCGCGGGGAAACCGCCGTAGCGCAGGTACCTGGCGATGTCGGCGGACGTAGTGCCGCCGGCGTAGCGTGTGTTGGCTACGTTGGAGTCCCGCAGCATGATGTCGGCCGCGAAGTCGTGCCAGCTGTCCTCGCCGCGGTTCTGCTCGGTGATCTGGCGGGCCTTGGCGATCGCCTCGGGGCTCGCGTTGGTGTGCGCGTCCCAGCCGATGCGGTCGGCCATCCTGGCCTGCGTGGCGAACGTGTAGGCGTTGATGTCGGAGCCGAACTCCGGTGCGTGCAGCGTGATCCCGTCGTCGAACGAGCTCATCGCGTACGGCCGGTTGGCGTCCTCCAGGAGGGCCTTGCGGGCCGCGAACGTGTCGAGGTACGCGTAACCGGCCTGCCGGTCCTGGTCGCTGGCCTGCCCGAGGGGCATGAAGCCGATCCAGCCGATGTCGCCGACAACGGCGCGCAGATCGTCGTCGCTGCCGGACAGGCCCTGGATGGCGACGGCCTTCGTCTTGGCGCCGCCCGCGTGCACGGCGACTCCCGCGAGGCACCGGTCGCGGCGCGGGGTGCTGCGGACGTCTTGGATGACGGCTGTCAGGTCGTTGAGGCGCCGCACGGCGTTGTCGGCGTCGTCGAAGATCTTGCGGATGCCGGTGGAGACCTGCTCGATCGCCTGGGCGAGCGCGGGGATCCGGCCTACGATCACGGCGGACGAGGGGATGTCGACGAGCGCCCACAGGCAGTCCTCGATGTCGCTCCCGGCCAGGCACTCCTTGAGCTTGGCGGTGTCGAGCTGCTCGAAGAGGATCTGTCCGCCGTTGGCGCCGGCCCACTCGACGATGTTCACGGAAACAGCCGCGAGGCCCTCCCTGTAGTCGTCGACGCAGGTCTGGCCGCACGCGTCGAGCAGGATCTGCTCCTCGCGCTGCCCGAGCACGGGCCAGTTGGAGGCGCCGCCCTTGATGGGCGTGGTGCCCTCGGCGAGCGCGTCCTTGCGCGCGGCCTCGTTCTCGTCGCGCTGCTCCTGTTCGGCCTTCTCCGCAGCCTCTTCGGCGGCGGTGCTGTCCCCCGCCGCGTCGGACGCCTTTGTCTCGGCATCCTTGGCGTCTTGCTCCGCCTGGGACGCCTTGTCCTGCGCGCCCTGGGCGGCCTCGGCGGCCCGTCCGCTCTTCTCGTTCGCCTCGGCGGCGTGCCGCTCGGCGTCGGTGGCCTCGCGGTCGGCCTCGGTGGCGGCGTTGCTCGCCTCGTCCGCGGTGAGGCGGGCGCTGACGGCGTCGTTGCCGGCCTGCGTTGCATAGCCCGCAGCGGTGTCGGAGGCCGTCTTGGCGGCCTTCCGGGCGTTGGAGGCCTCGGCCGCGGACGCCTGGGCCCGGGTCACCGCCTCGACGGCGCGGACCGAATCCGCAGCGGCGCGGGCGGCTGCCTCGGCAGCGAGCTTCGCGTCGCCCTGGGCCTGGGCGGCGGCCTGCTGCGCGGACTCGGCGGCGGCTGCCGCCTCGACGGCCTTGGCCTCGGCGGCGGCGGCCTGCTGTTCGGCGATCGTCTTCGACGACTGGCCGACCAGCACGGCGAAAGCGGCGGCGCTGTCTTTCTCCTGGTACGGAGTGCCGACGACGATGGCCTCGCCTGCGGCGGCGACCGCCTCCTTGGCGCTGTCGCGTGCGGCGAGTGCGGCCTGACCGGCGGCGTAGGCGCGGCCGACCGCGGTCGCGGCCGACGTCACCGCCTCGGCAGCGCCGGTCTCGGCGGCGGCGGCCTCCTGCTCCGCCTTTTTGGCGAGGCCGGTGGCGTTCTCCGACGCCGTGGCGGCGTTGTCCGCACGGGTCGCGGCGTCCTGCGACGCGTCCAGGGCGGTGGCCGCGGCGGCGCGCGCGGCGGAGGCCGCGCCGACGGAGCTGTAGTACGCCGACCACGCGTTGCTCGCGTTGGCCTGGGCGCGCTCGGCGGCGCCCTCCGCGATGGTGGCGGCGGTGCGAGCGGTGACGGCGGCGGCTGTGGCCTGGTCCGCCGCGGTCTGCGCCGCGGTGGCGGCCGTGGCGGCCTGAGTCGCGGCCGTACGGGCTGCCGTCGCGGCGGCCTTGGCCTCGGCGGCGGCGGCCGTGCCCTCGGCGGCGGCGACCGCGGCTTCGAGGGCGGCGGCGCGGGCGGCGGTGGCCTGCTTCGACCGGAGCGCGGCTGTGGCCTGTTCGCGCGCTGTCTGGGCGGCCTTCGCTTTCGCGTCCGCGAGGGTGCGCTTCGCCGTGGCGTCGCTGGTCGCCGTACCGGCGGCC
This sequence comes from Streptomyces odonnellii, assembly GCF_000981895.1. Lineage (GTDB taxonomy): Bacteria > Actinomycetota > Actinomycetes > Streptomycetales > Streptomycetaceae > Streptomyces > Streptomyces odonnellii. The sequence continues at coordinate 16,266 of NZ_LATD01000188.1, forward strand.
GTGTCGGCGCTCTGGGCGGCGGTCTTCTGGATGCCAGCCCGCTGCTCGGCTTCCTGTGCCTTGGTGCGCTCGGCGGCAGCCTTGGCGCGGGAGGCGACGGCGGTGGCCTGTTCTGTCTGTGCCTTGACGCGCTCGGTGGCGGCGGTGGCGGCGGCGGTCTCGGCCTTGTCGCGCTTCTGCTCGGCCGTAGTACGGGCCGTTTTGGCGGCGTTGGCGCTCGACGCGGCGGCCGTGGCGTTGGCCTCGGCGCTGTCGGCGGCGGCCTTCGCCTGGGAGGCTGCCTCCTCGGCGGCGACGCGACGGAACTCGGTGTTGATCGCGTGCGAATCGGTCTGCGCCTTGGCGAGCAGCGTGTCCGCGTCGGCGATCGTCGCGTTGGCGGCGGAGAGCGCGGTCTCGGTCGCCTTCGCGGCGGCCGCCGCGGCGGCGCTGGAGGCGCGGGCGACCTGGACCGACTGCTGGGCGTACATCAGACCGCGGCCGCGCGGCACATGGGTGGTGTCGGCGACGGCCCAAGCTTCCTGCTGGGCAGTCGCGGCCTTCTGGGCCGCGGCGGCGGCTGAGGCAGCGTACCCCTTGGCCGAGGTGACCAAGGCCGCCACGCGGGAGCGGTAGCGGGCGAGGTCGGCCGCGGCCCGGTCGTACATCGCCTGGTCGGGCTTGTCGAAGATGGTGTCCGGGTTCTGCGCGAGCTCGTCCCGCCAGAACTTCTGCCAGGTCAGGATCTGTTCGGCGAGCCAGGCCTGGCCGATGGCCTCGACCATGTTGTCGGCGGCGGCCCGTGTCCCGGCGTAGGCGTCGGCCTCCGCCTGGATGATCGTGGCCCGCTGGGCCGCCTGTCCTGCGTACTCCAGCTCCCATTCGACCATCGCCGCCATGACCGGCTCGTTGAGCTTGCGCCGCGGGTCGACCGGGTTCTGGGAGTCACACGCGGCCCAGGCCTGCTTCAGGTCCTCGACCTCGACGCGGTACTCGGCGGAGTCCTTGGCGGGCGTTTCGGCCGCGAAGCCGCCGCGCCGCAGGTAGGACGCGATGTCACTGGAGGTCGTACCGCGCGAGTACCGGGTGTTGCCCACCTCGCCGTCCGCCAGCATGCTTGCCGCGGCCACGTCGTGCCAGTCGTCGCCACCGCGCTTCTCCTCGGTGATCGCCTTGGCGCGGGCGACGGCTTCGGGGCTGGCGTTGCTGTGTCCGTCCCAGCCGAGGTGCCAGGCGAGTTCCTTCTGGGTGACGAGAGTGAAGTGGGTGACATCCTCGCCGAACACCGGCGCGTGCCACTCCATGTCGTCGCTTTGCCAGGCCGAGTCGCGGTAGGGCTTGTTGGCGGCGTCGAGGGCGTTCGTGCGGGCCCTGGCCGCGTCGGCGTAGACGCCACCTGCCTCCTCATCGGCGTCGCCGGCCAGGCCGAGGGGGCCGAAGCCGATCCAGCCGATATTCCCGACGACCTCGCGGAGCTGCTGGTCGGTGCCCGTCAGGCCCTCGATGGCCTTGGCCTTCATCTGAGGCCCGCCGACGTGCAGCGCGACCCCTGTCAGACAGCGGTCGAGACGCCGCTTCTCGCCGATGCTGTTGCGGACGTAACCGGTATCTTCCTCGGGCACCGGGTCGGCTGCGGCCGAAGGGGCCTGGATCAGTCCCAGCAGGACGGCGGAGGCGGTCGCGAGCGCCGTGGCGCCGATGGCCCCGGTCAGTGTGGACCGGAGGCGACGCTGGCGTCTGCCGACGCCTCTGAACAATGACATGGTCTGCCTTGCAATCTCTCGATTGTTCGACAACGCCAAATCATGGGCATGACAGCAGGGCTCCCCGACACGGCACGTGTCGGCACGCTCGCCCCCCACGAGTCGGCACTGCCGCTTACTCCGCGACGATGCCACGCGCCGCTTGGGAAGTGAAGATCAAATAAACTTCACTAAGGGTGCACGGAGTCCCAGCGGCGGACAAAGCGAACCACCTCTTGATCATGTTGTTACTCGGCGTACGGAACCACACCCAGGGGCACCCGTCTCGTCTGCCGAGGTTCTCCGCGAACTCCGGACTGACGGGCACGAAGCAGAGGTTGACGCCTGTCACTTTGTCCTCAGCCCTGCGGCGGAGCGGCGTCACAAGCATCGCGGTCTGCCTGCTCCGAAACCCCGCCCTGGCGACGGCTCGGGGCTCTCGGCCGGTGCGCTGTTGATGCCGAGGGATCTATACGGGATTCAACCTCCAGCCAGGCCCCTGTTCGGCCGAACGGATTCAAGGGGTTTACGGGCCCGGAAAGCGCGACGAGCACACCGACCCCCACCTCGTGGGGAGTTGGGGCGGCTTCGCGCCCGACCCCGGCCGCGACCCCGACGCGACCCTCGCCCGTCGCGCCGGCGCGTTGGACTTGCGGGTCGAGCAGGCCGACACCACCCGCACCCCTCGGCCGGCGCCTGAAGGCGATCGGTGTCCCGCCTCGATTCGCGCGCCACGCGTTGCTGATGGACATCGCACCGGAGCTGCCCACCGTCATCGGCCGACTGCTTTCACGAACCGTTGACTGGTCAGCCGTTCGGTCAGGCTGTCGGTGGGGTTGGCGGGGTCAGGGCTGTCGGTGGTGAGGGTGTTGTGCCCGCGGGTGAGTGTGCCGGTACTACGGGAGGGTGTGTCCTGCCGGGGCCGTCCCCACAACATCATCGCCAGCACGGTCAGAGTGACGGCGGCCAGCAGCCACCCCAGGGCGCGGGCGGCGCGTAGGCCGTAGCCGGACAGCAGACCCTGCCCGGCGGGCCCGCTGCCTCCTGGGAGGCACTGAAGCTCATGTCCGGGGACGGCGGCGGTGTCTTCAACGCCAACAGCGCGCACCCCTTCGAGAACCCGTCCGCATGGACCAACGCGGTGGAGATCGTGCTGATGCTGCTGATCCCGACGGCCTGCGTCCGTATGTACGGCAGGATGACCGGCAGCCTGAAGCAGAGCTGGACACTGCTCTCCGTGGTCGCCATGCTCTTCGGCCTGCTGCTCGCCGCGGGCACTCTCGCGCAGGGCGCCCACACCGGCACGGTGACCGAGGCGGTCGGGGGGCCGTACGAAGGCACCGAGACCCGGTTCGGAATCCCCGGCTCCACCCTCTTCGGTGTCGCGGCCACGGGTTCCGCGGACGGCGCGGCCAACGCCTCGTACGACAGCTTCTCCAGCCTCGGCGGCGGTGTGCTCCTCGCCGCGATGATGCTCGGCGAGATCGCCCCCGGCGGCACCGGCAGCGGTCTGTACGGACTGATCGTCGTGGTCCTGGTGGCCGTCTTCATCGGCGGGCTCATGGTCGGCCGCACCCCCGAATACCTGCGCAAGCGCCTCGGTTTCGGCGAAATGCGGTACGTCGTGATGTACGCCCTCGTCCCGCCCACCGTGATCCTGGCGTGCACGGGCCTCGCGCTCTCACTGGGGCACGGAAAGACGTCCATGGGCAACCCGGGAGCCCACGGCCTGACCGAACTGATCTACGCGTACACCAGCAACACCAACAGCAACGGCAGCGCGATGGCCGGCTTCAACGGCGCCACCGACTTCCACAATCTGCTGATGGTGGTGGCGATGCTGCTCGGCCGCTATCTGCCGATGGCGTGTGTCCTGGCGCTGGCGGGCCGACTGGCCGGACAGCGGCCGGGTGTTGTGACCGTCGGCACACTGCGCCCGCAAGGTGCCAACTTCATCGTCCTGACCACCGCGGCGGCCGTCATCCTGGCGCTCCTCAACTTCCTTCCCGCACTGTCCCTCAGCGCACTCGCGGAAGGAACGTCCACGAACTGAGCCGGTGCGGGGCAGACACACTGTTTCCGGCGGAGGCGGGGACTACTCGACGCCGGAGACCTTGAAGACCGTACGGGCCGTCTCGCGATCGACGCGGTCGGACAGTTGCCGCAGCGCCGTCACCCCGTACGAGAGTGTGCCTGCCGCCGTCGAGGCGCGCGCGTCCGTGTCCAGCACGCGCCACAGCGCGGGGTTGGCGACGAGGATCCGCGGGTCGATCTCGACCCGCCCGCCGTCCTCGTCCCGTAGCACAAGCCGCTGTGAGACACCGTCGGACCAGTGGACCGAGGCGAGACGGTCTGTCCGCACCCGTCGCTCGGCGAGCAGGCCGCGCGAGGACAGCCAGCCCGGTCCCGCGGTCGCCTTCGCCGGCCACAACACAACGAACAGCAGAACGGCAAGTGCTGTCCACAGGGTGCCGCGCGGCCCGTTGATGGTGCCCGCAACGCTGTCCACCGCCAGCAGCAGAGCGAGAAGCAGCAGGGCACAGCCGACGGCGGCCCGCGCGTTCCCCGCCCAGCCGATGTCGTACGCGACACGTCCCCCGCCTGCGGTGCGGCCGACGGTGTGTTGTTCACGCGTGGTGTGCTGTTCACGCAGGGGGCGGATGACGCGTCGTCGCATGCCAGGATGCTAAGGACGCGGACAGGCGACAAAGCGCACGTTGACGGACCACTGATGTGGTGCCGGTCGTTCCTGATGGGACGCATATGGACCCTTTACGCGACCGCCACCACCTCTTCGAGCCGCGTGGCGCCGACTGCGTAAGGAAAACGTCAAGCACGCGGCGACGGGCGTAAGAGCGCCGTCAACGAGAGGCGGGAATCCGGTACGAGGAGGTTTCCTCAGGACGTCCGTCCGGCAATCCGTCGCGGAGCGTCCGGGGATCGCCGCCCCGCGCACTCGGCTTCTCGCCGGCCGGCCGCACCAGTTCTTCCATGTCCCCAGCCCGAAATCACAGGGATCGGAATCATGGCCCGAGGCAAACTCCGTGTCTATCTCGGCGCCGCGCCGGGTGTCGGCAAGACGTACGCGATGCTGTCCGAGGCGCACCGGCGTATCGAGCGGGGCACCGACTGCGTCGCCGCGTTCGTCGAGCATCACGGCCGGCCGCGTACGGAAGCGATGCTGCACGGGCTGGAACAGATCCGGCGCCGCGAGACCGAATACCGGGGCACGGTCTTCACCGAACTGGACGTGGACGCGGTCCTGGAGCGCCGCCCGGCCGTCGCCCTCGTCGACGACCTCGCCCATACCAACGTACCGGGCTTACGCAACACCAAGCGCTGGCAGGACGTCGAAGAACTGCTCGACGCGGGCATAGATGTCATCTCGAACCTCAACATCCAGCACCTGGAGTCGCTCGGGGACATCGTCGAGTCGATCACCGGGACACGGCAGCGCGAGACCGTGCCCGACGAGGTGGTCAGGCGCGCCGACGAGATCGAGCTGATCGACATGTCGCCCCAGGCCCTGCGGCGCCGGATGGCCCATGGCAACATCCACAAGCCCGACAAGGTCGACGCGGCGCTCTCGCACTACTTCCGCCCGGGCAATCTGACCGCCCTGCGCGCGCTGGCGCTGCTCTGGGTCGCCGACCGGGTCGACGAGTACCTTCAGGAGTACCGGAGCGAGCACCGGGTCTCCACGATCTGGGGCTCGCGCGAGCGCATCGTCGTCGGCCTGACCGGCGGTCCCGAGGGCCGTACGCTCATTCGCCGCGCAGTCCGGCTGGCCGAGAAGGGCGCCGGCGGCGAGGTACTGGCGGTGTACGTGGCGAGAAGTGACGGCCTGAGCTCCGCCTCGCCCAGGGAACTGGTCACTCAGCGCACCCTGGTGGAGGACCTGGGCGGCACCTTCCACCATGTCGTCGGCGAGGACGTCCCGGCGTCGCTGCTGGGGTTCGCCCGTGGCGTCAACGCCACTCAGATCGTGCTCGGTTCGAGCCGCCGCCGTGCCTGGCGGTACATCTTCGGCCCGGGCGTCGGGGCGATCACCATCCGCGACTCCGGACCGGACCTGGACGTCCACATGGTCACCCACGAGGAGGCGGTGAAAAGGCGGGGACTGCCGGTGGCACGCGGAGCACGGCTCGGCAGGGCCCGGACGGCGTGGGGCTGGCTGACCGGGCTGGCCGGCCCGCTCCTGCTGTCGCTGCTGCTGACGCACATCGACACGGACCTCGGTCTCGCCAACGACATGCTCCTCTATCTGTCGCTGACGGTCGCCGCGGCCCTGCTCGGCGGATTCCTCCCGGCGCTTGCCTCGGCGGCCCTGAGTTCGGTCGTCATCAACTGGTTCTTCACCCCGCCGGTCCACCGCCTCACGATCGCCGATCCGAGAAATGTCGTCGCCATCTCGGTCTTCGTGCTGGTGGCGGTCGCGGTGGCCTCGGTGGTGGACCTGGCGGCCCGCCGCACCCAGCAGGCGGCGCGTCTGCGGGCGGAGTCCGAGATCCTCTCCTTCCTCGCGGGCAGCGTGCTGCGCGGTGAGACGGCCCTGGACGCCCTTCTCGAACGGCTCCGCGAGACCTTCGTCATGCGGTCCGTGGCGCTCCTGGAACGGACGGGCGACACGGGACCCTGGACCCGCACGGGAAGCGCGGGCCCGGAGCCGGCCGGGCATCCCGAGGACGCCGACATCGACATGCCGGTCGGCGACGACATGACGCTCGCGCTCACCGGGCGGGCGCTGCCGACCGAGGACCGCCGGGTGCTCGCCGCCTTCGCCGCCCAGGCGGCGGTCGTACTGGACCGTCAACGCCTGCTCGGCGAGGCCGAACAGGCACGCCGGTACACCGAAGGGGACCGTATCCGCACGGCGTTACTGGCCGCCGTCAGCCATGACCTGCGGACACCGCTCGCGAGCATCAAGGCGTCCGTGACGTCCCTTCGCTCCGACGACGTGGACTGGTCCGAGGGGGACGAGGCGGAGCTGCTGGCGGGAATCGAGCACGGCGCCGACCGCCTCGACCACCTGGTGGGCAACCTGCTCGACATCTCCCGGCTCCAGACCGGCACGGTCACGCCCGTCATCCGCGAGCTGGACCTGGACGAGGTGATTCCGACGGCGCTCGGCGGCCTACCCGAGCACAGCGTCGTACTCGACATCCCGGAGGACCTGCCGATGGTCGCCGTGGACCCGGGGCTGCTGGAGCGCGTGGTGGCCAACATCGTCGAGAACGCGGTCAAGTACAGCCCGGCCGGGGAGCGGGTACTGGTGTCGGCCAGTGCCCTCGCGGACCGGGTGGAGATGAGGGTGGCGGATCAGGGACCAGGCGTCCCGGACGAGGCCAAGGACCGGATCTTCGCGCCCTTCCAGCAGTACGGGGACGCCCCGCGCGGCGCCGGGGTCGGCCTCGGCCTCGCGGTGGCCCGCGGATTCACCGAGGCCATGGGCGGGACCCTCACGGCCGAGGACACCCCGGGCGGCGGCATGACGATGGTCCTCACACTGAGACCGGCGCCCGGCCGGCAGTCGATGTGTCCCGACCACTCGACATCGACCCGTCAGTGACCAACTCCGGGCGTGCCGTCGGCAACGGTGGTCCTGACATCTTCGGGAGAACGGACTTCGCCGCAGTGGGCGCCGCGGCATCGCCGACGCCCGGCGAGGCCTGGCGTGGCTGCCTGCCCGCGGATGCCCCGAGCGGTGCAGGCCGCCTCCCGCGCGCCATCCGTCAACGACCGGCAGTCGCCTGCTCGTTGATGAGGGACGCGGCGCGTTCGGCGATCGCGTAGACAGCCGCGTTCGTGTTGGAGTTCACGATGGACGGCATGACGGACGCGTCCGCCACACGGAGCCCGGTGACACCCCGTACCCGGAGCGCGGGGTCGACGACGCTGGTGGTTCCGTCCTGGCCGATGCGGCAGGTGCCCGCGTAGTGGAAGTAGACCAGCAGGCTCCTGCCGAGGTAGTCGTGGAAGGCGTCGCCGTCGGTCGTACCTGGGCCCGGCAGCGCCTCCTCGTCCCGCCAGGCACTCAGCGCGTCCGCCTCGCCGATCCGACGGGCCACCCGCAGACCGGTTGCCATCGTCTCGATGTCGCGGCTGTCGCCGAGGTAGCCGGGGTCCACGAGGGGTGTCGCTCCGGGTTCCGCGTTCGCGAGACGTACCGATCCGCGGCTGCGGGGATTCACCGCCGAGAAGGCGATCGTGTAACCGCTCTCGGGTCCCGGCAGGGACGGGGCGCGGTAGGGCAGGCTGGCGAAGAGGATCTGCAGATCCGGTACGGCCACGTCGGGGCCGGTCCGTACCATCCCCATCGCCTCACCCGGAGGGTTGCTCATGTTCTGCGGGACGGGTCGCCGGGTGGTGTACGTGAGGGTCGACATGGGGTGGTCGTGCAGATTGGCCCCCACGCCCGGCAGGTCGAGCACCACGTCCACTCCCACCGCGCGCAGATGGTCCGCCGGTCCGATCCCGGACAGCAGCAGTAGCTGGGCGGAGCCGATCGTGCCCGCCGTCAACACGACCTCCTCGGCGCACTCCGCGGAGCTGATCACACCGTCCTTCGTGTACTCGACCCCACGGCACCGGCCGTCGGTCACCACCAGGCGCAGTACAAGGGCATCGGTCACCACATCGAGGTTCGCCCGGGCCATGACCGGCCGGAGGTACGCGTCGGCCGAGCTCTGGCGTACGCCGTCCGCGATGTTGTTGTCGCACCAGCCTAAACCTGTCTCCAGGCCGCCACTGATGTCGTCCGCGCGCGCGTACCCCGTCTCCACCGCCGCGTCGACACACGCGGCCACCAGGGGATTGGGCTCGGCCGGAGGCCCCACCGTCAGCGGACCGTCCTGGCCGCGCAGCGCGGGATCGTGTCCCTCGGCCGTTTCACTCCGCCGCATGTACGGCAGGAGATCGTCGAATCCCCATCCCGTGGCGCCCTGCTCGGGCCATATGTCGTAGCTGGAGCGATGGCCACGGATGAAGTTCAGTCCGTTGATGCTGGAGGAACCGCCCAGCCCTCGTCCCCGGGGCGCGGGAATCGCCGTTCCCGTCGCCGCCTGTACGACGGTCGTACCGCCCCAGTCGGCCGTACTCCCCATCAGGGCCGGCCAGGCACCCGGCACAGCCATCAGCTCCAGCGGATCCCGGGCACCGGCCTCCAGCAGAAGCACCCGGACGTTCTCGTCCTCCGTCAGCCGGGCGGCGAGCACGCATCCGGCCGTCCCCGCGCCCACGACGACATAGTCATAACCCGTGGTCGAACCCATCGGTCCGCTCCTTTCCTCACTCCATGCATCACTCCATCCATCAGGCCATTCGGAGCAGCGGTCCGCACGCCGAGGGCGAAGGGAACGAAGGGAGCGGACGGAGGGGAGGACGCGGAGGGCAAAAGGAAAGGCAAGGAGGTAACCCGCTCCTTGCCGTGCTCAACGTATAGCGCACCGGGGGGCTTGCGGCAAGGCCCCGGTTGTACCGCAGAATCACCGGCCGAGGCCAGAACCTGCGGAAACGGGAGTCACGAAGTGCGTGTGTTGTTGTCGACCTACGGGTCGCGCGGGGATGTCGAACCGTTGGTGGGACTCGCGGTGCGGTTGCGGGAACTCGGCGCGGAGGTACGGGTGTGCGCGCCGCCGGACGACGACTTCGCGCAGCGGCTGGCCGGAGTCGGCGTACCACTGATGCCCTTCGGCCGGTCGGCGCGCGCGTTGACGACCGCGGCGCCGTCGTCGTCCACGGTGGCCGATCTGCCCCGGCGCGCCGCCGAGATGATCGCCGGCCAGTTCGACGCGGTCACCGCGGCGGCCGAGGGATGTGACGCGCTGGTGGCGACCGGTGTGATGCCCGCTGCGGCCGGCGCGCGGTCGGTGGCCGAGAGACTGGGCATCCGCTCCGTGTACGTGGCCTTCCAGAAGCTCACCCTGCCGTCGCCGCACCACCCGCCGTTGGCGTATCCGGGCCGGCCGTTCCCGGCGGGGGTGACCGACAACCGGGTGCTGTGGGACCTGGACGCCCAGAGCATCGACGCGCTCTTCGGTGAGGCGCTCAACACGAACCGGGAGTCGGCCGGCCTGCCCCCGGTGGACAACGTCCGCGACTATGTCATCGGCGAACAGCCGTGGCTGGCGACGGACCCGGTCCTGGATCCGTGGCAGGAACCGGCGGACCTCGGCGTGGTGCAGACCGGTGCCTGGTTCCCGCCGGACGAACGCCCGCTCCCGGCCGGGCTGGTGGCGTTCCTGGAGGCCGGTGAACCGCCGGTGTACGTGGGCTTCGGCAGCATGCCCATGCACCGCTCGACGGACGCGGCCCAGGTGGCCGTCGAGGCGATCCGCGCGCAGGGCCGCCGCGCGGTCGTGGCCCGTGGCTGGGCGGATCTGGCCCTGATCGACGACCGGGACGACTGCTACGTCGTCGGCGAGGTCAACCATCAGGCACTGTTCGGCCAGGTGGCAGCCGTGGTGCACCACGGCGGCGCGGGTACGACGACGACGGCCGCCCGGACCGGCGCGCCCCAGGTGGTGGTGCCGCAGGCGGTGGACCAGCCGTACTGGGCAGGCCGCGTGGCCGAACTGGGCATCGGCACGGCACACGACGGCCCGACTCCGACCTTCGAGTCCCTGTCCGCCGCGCTCAAGACGGCCCTGACTTCCGATACTCGCGCCCGGGCGGCGGCCGTGGCCGCCATGATCAGCCCCGACGGGACGACGGTGGCTGCGAAACTGCTGCTCGACGCGGTCCAGGACAGGCCCTGAGTGTGCGCTCGGATGAGTGCGGCGGCCTTCTCCGCGATCATGATGGTGGGCGCGTTGGTGTTTCCGCTGGTCACCGTTGGCATGACCGAGGCATCCACGACGCGCAGGCCGTCCACACCGTGCACCTTGAGCTGGGAGTTCACCACGGACTCTGAGCCGTCATCCATGGCGCAGGTACCCACCGGGTGGTAGCACGTGGCGCTCCATGTGCGGATGTGGTCCTGCCATGCCGCGTCATCGAGCGAGTCGAGGTCTGCGGTGTCCGGAAGGTAGGGCCGGGCGAGGTGGTCGGCGAAGGGCGGGCAGTGGGCGATGCCGGTCATCGCCCGTAGTCCCTCGGTCAAGAGGTTCAGATCCATGGGATCGTCGAAGTACCGGGGATCGATGAGCGGGTGTGCCTGTGGATCGGCGGACGCCAGGCGGACGATCCCACGCGCCACCGGATTCAGGACGGTCGAGTTCATCGTGAACACCGGCCGCTGCGGTACCTCCTCTCCGCTGAGGATCAACGCGGTGGCACCGCCGGTCAGTTGGATGCGGGGTCTGTCCCCGCCTTCGGTGGCGCTGAGGAACGCGCCGACCTCTCCGTAATTGGAGGCGAACGGCCCGCCGCCGGTGGTACGCCACAGTTCCAGATGCTCAGGTGTGAGCAGGTCCCGGATGATGTCGCTGGAGTTCCTGGTCTCCCAGACGACGGGGGGCAGCAGTTGATCCTGAAGGTTCCGCCCCACTCCCGGCAGTGGTACGCGTACGTCGATGTCCAGATCACCGAGCTCGTCCGGGGGACCCATCCCGGACAGCAGCAGTAGCTGGGGTGAGTTGACGGCTCCCGCGCAGACGACAACTTCCTCATCGGCGTACACGGTCTCCTTCGCTCCGTCCACGAGGCAGCACACGCCGGTCGCCCTGGAACCCGTGAGAACGATCCGCGTCACCAGCGTGTCGGAGCGTACGGTGAGATTGGGACGGGTCAGGACCGGGCGCAGATAGGCGTCCGCGGTGGAACAACGGCGCCCGTTGTGGCATGTCACCTGGTACAGGCCGGCGCCGAGAGGTGACGGCCCGGCGAAGTCGTCGTTGTAGTCGAGACCCCAGTCCAGGGCTTGCCCCGGGGCCAGTAGAACGTACGGCCCGGCGGGGACTGCTCCACCGTCCAGTAGTTCCAGTCCATGTCCGACTTGAACAGCGTTCCGAGCGCGGCTGGTATGTGCAGGTTCTCGTCGGTGTCGGGGCTTCCGGCTTCGATCAGGAGTACGCGGGCGGAGCTGTCGCGGCTGAGGCGGTTGGCGAGTACGCACCCGGCGCTCCCGGCGCCGACGATGATGTAGTCGTAGCTTTCCGTGGCGTTCATCGGTGTTCTCCGGTTCTGCTCCGGTCACCGCGGTGGACGTCCGGTCATGGACGGCGGACAAGCCGGTCACCGGCGGTGGACCGACCGGTCATGGGTGGAAGATCGACTGGAGTTCCTGGTACGCGTGGAGTCCTTCGGGGCCCAGTTCCCTGCCGAGGCCACTGGCCTTCATACCGCCGTAGGGGGAGGTGACGTCGGGGAGATAGCCGTTGAGCCCCACGGTGCCGGTACGGATACGCCGCGCGACGCGGGCGCCCCGGTCGAGGTCGGAGGTCCATACCGTGCCTGCCAGTCCGTACGCCGAGTCGTTGGCGAGGCGTACGGCGTCGTCCTCACCGTCGTACGGCGTGATGGTCAGGACAGGGCCGAAGATCTCTTCCTGCGCGATGGTGGACGAGTTGTCCACGTCGGCGAATACGGTCGGTTCGACGAACCAGCCCCGGTCGAATCCGGCCGGCCGGCCCCCTCCCGTGGTCAGCCGGGCACCCTCGCTGAGGCCCTTGCGGACATAGCCCTCCACACGGTCCCGCTGCCGATCGCTGACGAGCGGGCCGATCTGCGTGGTGTGGTCGAGCGCGTCGCCCACCACCGCGCCTCCCGCCATCGCGGTGTAGAGCTCCACGATCTCGGGATAGCGGCTGCGGGGGGCGAGGATCCTGGTGCTGGCGTAGCAGGTCTGGCCGTTGTTGATCAGGCTGGCCATGAAGAGCTGTTCGGTGTGCGAGTCCAGGTCCGCGTCGTCGAGGATGACCGCGGCCGACTTGCCTCCCAACTCCAGGGTGACCGGCCGTAGCAGCTCCGCGCACGCCGCGGCGATCCGACGGCCCGCCGCGGTCGATCCGGTGAACGACACCTTGTCGACACCGGGGTGGGAGACCAGGTACGCGCCTACCTCCGGCCCGCCGGGCACGATGTTGATCACGCCCTCGGGGAAGCCCGCCGACTCGATCGCGCCCGCCAGCAGCGCCGGGTCCAGCACCGTCTGCGGCGCCGGCTTGAGTACGAGTGTGCAGCCCGCGGCCAGGGCGGGAGCGACCTTGAAGAAGGCCATGGTCTGGGGAAAGTTCCAGGTCATGACGGCCGCCACCACGCCCACGGGTTCCCGGCGGACCATCGTGGTGCCCTGGGGCAGGCCGACGCGGTGTTCCTCACCGGACGAGTCGACGGCCAGGCCTGCGTAATAACGCAACAGCATGGCCGGGACCTGGCCCTCGTAGAGCTCGGCGGTGGAGATCGGCATGCCGTTCTGTGCGCTGACGGTGCGTGCCATCGTCTCGCTTCCGGCGTCCAGCGCTTCCGCGAGCCTCATCATGACCGCGGCGCGGCGCTCCGGCTCCCAGGTGGGCCACCCGCCCGGTCCGTCGAACGCGGAGCGGGCCGCCTGGACGGCGCGGTCCACGTCCATCTCCACTCCGGCCGGAGCCGAGCCCAGATGTTCACCGGTACTGGCGGAGGTGACGGCGATGGTGTCGTCGCCGGCGGGTGCCGTCCACTTCCCCCCGATGAACAGGTGATTCACATTCATGGCAGGTGCTTCTCTCGGTTGCGCTGTCCCTGGCGTGCCTCGTTCTGACGGCCATCGGCGGTAGTTGTCCACCGGGTCAAAATTTGTCTGATTTAGTCCTGATATCATCGACCGTACACCTATCTGGTGGCGCGTGCCATCAGATGCTGTGCGGGGCGCATGGGGCACGAGGGGTCTGGTGGCATGAGAACTTATGACGGTATGACCGCCGAGGAACGGGTCTCGGCGCGGCGGCGCCGCATCATGGAGGCCGGGCTCGATTTGTTCCACACCCAGGGCTATCCCCGGACTTCGATCCGCGCGGTGCTGCGCCGCAGCAGGCTGCAGGACAGATATTTCGCAGAGAATTTCTCATCTCTCGACGAGTTGATGGCGGAAATCCTCAAAGAGATCAACCAGGAAGAACTCGCGAGGTGCCAGGACGCCCTTGACACGGCTGGAACCCGTCGTGACAGGGCGCGGGGCATACTCGTCGTGCTGGCGCGCGGAGTCACCGACGATCCGCGCAAGGGGCACGTCAAGCTCATCGAATCTCTCGCGGCCGGCCCGCTCGCGGCGAAGGAACGGCGGCGCGGGATGCGGCACATGGCCGACCTGGTGGAGTCGCTGCTCCGTGAGGACTGGCCCGACCCGGGAATCGACATCACCGCGATGTCCATGGCCGTGGTCGGCGGCGTGAACCAGATTCTCCTGAACTGGGCGGACGGCAGCTTCCCGTTCTCCTGCGAGGGCGTCGTCGAACAGTCACTCCATCTGTTCGAGGCGGTGGCGGAATTCGGCGGTGCTGCGGGCGGGACGTGATCAACTCGCCCGAATTGGCCGCTCAGGGAAGGACCCCCGCCGGGGAGCGCACACTGCGGCGCAGGCGGACGGCGTCCTGGCTGGGAGGCGCGCCGAACTGGCGGCGGTACTCACGGCTGAACTGTGACGCGTTGTCATAGCCGACACGCTGACCGACGCCCGTGACGTCCCCCGGGTGCGTGGCGAGCAGCAGCCGGGCCTCCTGAAGCCGGATCTGCTTCTGGAACTGGATGGGGCTCATCGCCGTCACCGCCTGGAAGTTGCGGTAGAAGGCGGAGACGCTCATGCCGGACAGCCGCGCGACATCCTCGACCCGGAACGGCTGCGCGTAGTGCTCGCGGATCCAGCGCACGGCCTGGGAGACATGGCTGAGACTGCTGTCGGCCAGTCCCAGTTGACGGACCGTCGCGCCCTGCGCGCCGGTGATCAGCCGCCACAGGATCTCGCGCTTGATCAGCGGGGCCAGTACGGCCCGGTCCCTGGGCTCGTCGAGCAGGCGCAGCAGCCGGACCACCGCGTCGAGCAGCGCGGCCGGGGCATCGCTGACGGCGATCCCCGACGGCGCGCCTCCGCCGGCGCGGGGAGTCTCCTCGGCCCCGGCCCGCAGCAGCAACTCGGCGACGACGGACGGTTCCAGTACGAGACCGAACCCCAGCGCCGGCCGCTCGGGCTCGGCCTGGGTGAACTGTCCGGTCACGGGCAGGTCGACCGACGCGATCAGGTACTGCCCGGCGCCGTACTCGTACACCCGGTCGCCCAGAGCGAGCCGTTTGGAGCCCTGGGCGATGACCGCCAGCACCGTGCCGGTCATCGAGGGCGCCGGCGGATCCGGCTGGTCGACCTTCGAGATGAGGACGCCGTCGACGGGGGTGGTCCAGTCGGGCCGGGCATGCCGGTCCAGCAGGGTGCGTAGCTCTTCGAGATGCATGTGTCCATTGCAGCACCATCGCGTGCCACGGCTCCCGTCATCGCGAGGATCATGCAAGCACAAGCGAGCATCGTTCTAACGTTTCCGCAGGTCACGCGGGTTCAATGGAATCACCGCACTCCATCGCGCACATCAACGCGAACCCCATCGCTGTGGAAGAAGGCATCCATGATCGCCGATTACGGCTTCAACGCCACCCTGACCGCCAAGCCCGGAATGGGCGACCGGCTGGTCGACCTGCTGCTGACCGGCCTGGACGAGGGAAGCCCCGGCGCGAGCGAGTACTGCGTCGTCTACCTCGTGTCCCGTTCCGCGTCCGACCCCGACGTCGTCCATGTCACCGAGGGCTGGACCAGCGAGGAGGACCACCACCGGATCTTCGCGGGTGAGGCCGCCCAGGCCATCGTGGCGCGGATCGACGGACTGCTGGCCAAGGAGTCCGAGTACACCGACTACGTGCCGGTTCGTGGCAGGGCCGCCTTCTGACCCGCGGGTCGCACCGTACGAAACCACCCGTCGACACCACTCCGTACGACACCACCCCGTCGAGACCACCCCACGAAAGGCGGCACCATGACCACGGCACGACCCGGCCTGGACCCCGAACTGAACGAGCTGCTCGCCGACATGCCCCTCATGTCCCAGCTCAGCCCTGAACTGCTCGCACAACTGCGCCGGCTCCCGTCGGCCCCCGTCGAGTCCCTCCTCGCCCACCGGCAGGTCGAGCGGCGCGAGTTCACCCTGCCCGCCAAGGACGGCGCCCCGATTCCCCTGTCGGTCTTCAGTCCCGCGAACACCGATCGCACCGCCGCCGCACCCTGCGTCTACTGGATGCACGGCGGCGGAATGGTCATGGGCGACCGCTTCTCGCAGATCGACATCCCGCTGGAGTGGCTCGACGCGTTCGGCGCGGTCGTGGTCTCCGTGGACTACCGGCTCGCGCCGGAGGCCACCGGCACCGCCCTGGTCGACGACTGCTACCAGGGACTGCTCTGGGTCGCCGAGCACTCCGCCGAACTGGGCGTCGATCCCGCCCGGATCGTTGTCGCGGGGGCCAGCGCGGGCGGTGGCCTCGCCGCCGGTGTCAGCCTGCTGGCCCGCGACCTCGGCACTCCGGCGATCGCCGCGCAGATGCTGATCTGCCCCATGCTCGACCACCGCGGCGGCAGCACCTCCAGCCGCCAGTACGCGGGCGGGCCCGGCGTCTGGACACGCGAGATGAACGAGTTCGGATGGCGCTGTGTCCTCGGGGACCTCACGGACGACGAGATACCCGTATACGTCTCGCCCTCGCTGGCCGACGACCTTTCGGGTCTGCCGACCACGTACATCGACACCGGTTCCGCCGAGGTCTTCCGTGACGAGGACGCCGAATACGCCACCCGCATCTGGGCGGCCGGCGGTCAGGCCGAACTCCATGTCTGGGCGGGCGGCTTCCACGGGTTCGACGCGCTCTACCCGCAGGCGCAGATCTCGGCCACGGCCCGGCGGACCCGTACCGACTGGCTCGCCAGAGTGCTGCCCGCAGCCTCCGCCGCATAGCGCTGCCGGCTCACTCACTCACACACGCACGCACCCATACGCACGTACACGCAAGCACGACCGCATCCCCAGGAGGAACACCATGAAGGTCGCCATCGTCACGGGCGCCAGCTCCGGCATCGGACAGAGCGCCGCGATCGAGATCGCCAGGCGCGGAACCGGAGTCATCCTGACCTACGCCAACAACCCGCGAGGAGGGCTGGAGACGGCCGCCGCCATCGAGAAGGAGGGCGGCACCGCCGTCGCACTGCCGCTGAACGTCGGTGAGTCCGGTACCTTCGCGGCCTTCCGTGACTCGGTGGCCGACGCGCTGCGCGACACCTGGCGGCGCGACACCTTCGACTACCTGGTGAACAACGCGGGTTTCGCACAGACGTCGTTGATCGAGGACATGACCGAGGAGATGTTCGACGGCCTCATGCGGGTGCTGCTCAAGGGACCGTACTTCCTGACGCAGAAGCTGCTGCCCCTGATGGCGGACGGCGGGGCCATCGTCAACACGAGCAGCAGCTCGGCGACGACGGCCACCGGCGTGGAGCCCGGCTACTCGGTTTACGCGTCGATGAAGGGCGGCCTGGACGTGCTGACCCGGTACATGGCCAAGGAATTCAGCACACGGGGCATCCGTGTCAACGCCGTCTCGCCGGGATCGACCCGCACCCGGATCGGCGACGACGCCTTCACCCGGTTCCCCGAGGTCGTCCCGGCCCTCGCCGCGAAGACCGCGCTCGGCCGGGTCGGTGAACCCGACGACATCGGAGCGATGATCGCGACACTGGTCTCCGACGAGAGCCGCTGGGTCACCGCCCAGAACATCGAGGTATCGGGCGGCTACAACCTCTAGGACCGGACCGGCAGAGCACTGGGCCCTGCCCGGCCGGTCAGGTGACCGACCGGACCCGGCTCGTGCGGACGTACGGCTGTCAGACGGCCACGCCGAAGTCGGCGGCGATACCGGCCAGGCCGGAGGCGTACCCCTGGCCGACCGCGCGGAACTTCCACTCCGCCCCGTTCCTGTAGAGCTCGCCGAAGACCATCGCGGTCTCGGTCGCCGCGTCCTCGCTCAGGTCGTAGCGGGCGATCTCGGCGCCGCCCGCCTGGTTCACCACCCGGATGAAGGCACCCCGGACCTGGCCGAAGCTCTGGCCGCGGTTGTCGGCGTCGTGGATCGACACCGGGAAAACGATCCTCGTGATGTCCGCCGGTACGGAGGCCAGGTCGACCCTGATGGACTCGTCGTCGCCCTCGCCCTCACCCGTGAGGTTGTCGCCGGTGTGCTCCACCGAACCGTCCGGGCTGGTCAGGTTGTTGTAGAAGACGAAGTGCCGGTCGGAGGCGACTTTGCCGGAGTCGTTCAGCAGCAGGGCGCTGGCGTCGAGGTCGTAGTCGGCGCCCGTGGTCGTACGCACGTCCCAGCCCAGTCCGACCAGTACCGCGGTCAGTCCCGGGGCTTCCTTGCTCAGCGAGACATTGCCGCCCTTGCCGAGGCTCACACCCATGTCGTTTCCCTTTCCCGTGTCCGGGGGCGTCCGCTCGGCGCCCCGGTGACCGTAACCGAAATCTACAGCACTGTAGAAATTGGTTGCTCGCTGCGGCCGGTCGGCGCCCTGCGTCCGGCAGCGCCATGAAACGGGTGCGGGGCAAGCGAGTCCGGGCCGCCGGGAAGGGGCGGCCCGGACACGCTGTGGCGGCGAGGGCGCGTCAGCCCTCGTCGCCCTCCTCGTCGTCACCTTCGAAGAAGTCGCCGACCTCGTCCACCACTTCGGCCGCGACCATCCCGCCGACCACGCCGACGGCCAGCCCTGCGGCCCCGGCGGCGATCACGGTGCCCATACCGGGCCCGGAGCGCTGGCCGTGCCCCTCGTCATGATGATGTCCGCCGTGGCCGTAGTGCCCGCCGCCATGATGGGCGTCGCCGTGCCCGTACGAAGCGTGTGAGCCGTGCGAGCCATGGGCGCCGTACGCCGCTCGGTGTTCGATCAACTGACGCATCCAGCCGTCGACTTCGGCATACCAGTTGACCTGTCCGACGTCGTAGTGGCTGACGGTGAAACGGGTCACCGCGTCATGGCCGCCGGAGAAGAGGCCGCCGCGCTTGTCGGCCTCCAGGACCACCTCCATCCCGCCGGGATTGGCGAGGAAGGTCACCTCGATCTCGTTCACCTGGTGCGCGTACTGCGCGGGAGGGGTGAGCTCGATCTCCTGGTAGAAGGGCAGTTGCTGACCCGTGCCGCGGATGTGCCCGTACTCCAGGTCCGCGGACTTGAACCCGAAGCCGAGCTGTCCGAGGGCTTCGAGGATCGCCTCCTGGACCGGCAGCGGCCGTACGGAGAGCTGGTCGAGGTCGCCCTTGTCCCTGGCGCCGGCCACCGACAGCTCGGTGCGGACGCCGAGGGCGATCCCCAGGGGCTGGCCGTACAGTTCGGTGACCGGGGTCTCCCAGGGCAGCACCACGCTGAACGGGATACTGAGCCGTTCGTTCTCGGCGAGACGGAAGTTGCCGCCGACGGTGAAGCGGTCGAAGACGACCGTCCCGTCCGACTCCCCGCCGTCGTGCTCGGCCTCGACCCGGGCCACAAGCTCCAGGGTGATGTGCTCGACCGTGAAGTCGGCGCCGCCGCCCTTCATATGGACCTGTCCGGTCAGTGCGCCGCCGGGCAGCACCGCGTCCGCGTCGAGGACCGTGTCCACCTCCGGACCGCCGACGCCGAGTGAGCCGAGCAGCCGCTTGAACACCATCGTGGCGTTCACTCCTTCTCTGTTACGTGTCGCCCGGAGCGGCCGGGAGAGCCGTACCGCCCCGCGCATTATCTACACTGCTGTAGAAGCATAGGCTCGGGACGTCGTCCTCCGGCGGCATTCCGGCGGTCCGGGGGAAATGAGTCCGAAAACCGTCCGGCCGGGAACGAAGCGCGCGTTGTGAGCGGTACGTCCGCGTCGGCGGGCGGGCCGTCGACGGCTCCGGCTGCTCGGGCTGCTACGGCTATGGCTTCGGCCGCTCCGGCTACTCCGTACTCGCGGACGCCACCGCCTCCGGCGACGCGTCCTCGCAAGGGCGTGGCCAGGGGCGGCCCACATAACGCTCCACGTCGGAGTTGAACCGCTCCAGCGCGTCCGAGAAGGCCGTGACCTCCTCGGGGCTCCAGTTTTCCAGTACGCGCCCGAGCCCGTTGACCACGACGTCACGCTCCTTGTGCAGCCGGTCCCGGCCGACGGACGTGATACGGAATTTGCGGGCTATGCCGCCGTCGGGATCCGGCACCCGGTCGACCAGGCCGGCCCGTAGCATCGCCGAGGTCTGCCGGTTGAGCGTCGACACGCCGAGGCCGAAGGCGTCCGACAGCTCCGCGACCGACATCGGGCCCTCCAGCTCGATCCTGCTGAGCAGCAGGTACGCGCTGCGGTCCATCAGGCCACCGCCGCGCTTGCCCCGGGGTGTTGTGACGGAGTGGCGTCCCAGGAGCATCAGCTCGCGCTCCAGCCGTCGTCGGCTTTCCGTCGTCACGGTGATCCTCCTTCATCGTTTCTTTGCCGGGTCTTTCCTCTTGTATACCACCGGATGTGCATGATGCATATCGCGTGTACGATGCTCATCGTTTGCATGATGCACATCCCCGTCCGCGGTTCCGCCATGGAGGAAACAACGTGAACGCCCAACAGTCCGGCCCCAGCGTGCACGCCGGCCCCGGTCCGCATTCCGGGGGGACCGTGATCGTGCTGGCGTGCGCCGGAATCGTCGCCGCCCTGATGCAGACCCTGGTGGTGCCGCTCGTCGGCGAGCTGCCGCAGATCCTGCACACCACCGCCTCCAACGCGTCCTGGGCGGTGATCGCCACCCTGCTGGCGGGGGCGATCTGCACTCCGGTCATGGGCCGGCTCGGCGACATGTTCGGCAAGCGGCGCATGCTGCTCGTCTCGATACTGCCGCTGGTGGCGGGCTCGGTGACCTGCGCCCTGGCCGACTCGCTCGCTCCCATGGTGATCGGACGGGCCCTCCAGGGCATGGGCATGGGCATCGTCCCGCTGGGCATCAGCGCCGTACGCGATGTCGTACCGGCCGAGCGGGTGGGCTCCTCCATCGCCCTCATCAGCGCCTCCCTGGGGATCGGCGGGGCACTCGGCCTGCCGATCGCCGCCGCCGTGGCCGAGAACATGAGCTGGCGCGTCCTGTTCTGGGGCTCGGCCGGCCTCGGCGCCGTGATCGGTGTGCTGATCTGGCGGGTCGTACCGCGCATCGAGCCCACCGGGCGCGGCGGCTTCGACTACGTGGGCGCCGCCGGGCTGGGCTCCGGACTGCTGTGCCTGCTGCTGACGGTCTCCAAGGGCGCCGACTGGGGCTGGACGAGCGGCACCACACTCGGCCTGTCCGCCACGGGCGTCGTGCTGCTGCTGCTCTGGGGCCGCTGGGAGCTGCGCGTCACCGACCCGCTCGTCGACCTGCGGGTCACGGCCAGGCGCCAGGTCCTGCTGACGAACCTCGCCTCGGTCGTCGTCGGCTTCTCGATGTACGCGCAGTCGCTCATCGTGCCGCAGTTGCTCCAGCTCCCCGAGGCCACCGGCTACGGTCTCGGACAGTCGATGCTCGCCGCGGGTCTGTGGATGATGCCCGGAGGCCTGTTCATGATGGCCCTCTCCCCGGTGGGCGCGAAGCTCTCCGCGGCCCGCGGCCCCAAGGTCACCCTGTTCGTCGGGTCCCTGGTCATCGCCGCCGGCTACATCTCGTCCCTGTTCCTGATGGGCGAGGCCTGGGGCCTGATGATCGTCGTCTGCATCGGCAGTACGGGCGTCGCCCTGGCGTACGGTGCCATGCCCGCGCTCATCATGTCCGCCGTACCCCAGTCCGAGACGGCGGCCGCCAACGGCTTCAACGCGCTCATGCGCTCCGTGGGCACCTCTGTCTCGGCCGCCGTCGTCGGTGTCGTCCTGGCGCAGATGACCGTCCGGATGGGCGGGTACGAGATCGCCTCGGAGAACGGGTTCCGTACGGGCATGCTCATCGGCGGAGGCGTCGCGCTGGTCGCGGCCGCCATCACCCTCGCCATCCCCGGCCGCAAGGCGGCCCTGGGGGAGCGTACGGCCGTATCCGCTGTCCCGCAGGAGGCCTCGGACCTCGCCCGGAGCTGAGTTCCTCCGGCGGGACCGCCTTCGTCCGGGGCGCGGATGCCTGGGGGGCGAAATTAAGTCAGTCGCTTGCATTACCCCCAGGGCCACAGTTAACTGATCACAAGCGCAAATCCAGCTTCGACGCAGAGCCGGCTTCGAGGAGACATGCGATGAGCCACAGTGAGAGCGATCAGGTGCTGAGCTATCCGATCTCCAGCGCGGCCGCGCTGGAGCCCCCGGCGGAGTGGGAGCGGCTGCGGGACCAGTGCCCGGTCGCCCGGGTGAAGCTGCCCAGTGGTGACGAGGCCTCGCTGCTGACCCGCTACGACGATGTGAAACAGGTGCTGTCCGACCCGCGGTTCACCCGGCGGCTCAGCGCCGTCGGCGCCGCACGCGTTTCGGCCGACGGGTCGGGCGGGGTGTTCAACGGCTCCATGGCGAACACGCTTCCCCAGGGCGGCGAGGGACATCAGCGGTGGCGCCGGATGGTCGGCCGGTGGTTCACCGCCAAGCGGATGGCGGCGCTGCGGCCCGGCATCGAGGAGATGGCCGACCGGCTCGTCGACGAGATGGTGGAGCGCGGCCATCCGGCGGACCTGAAGGCGAGCCTCGGCTTCCCGCTGCCGGTGTGGGTGATCTGCGATCTGCTCGGTGTCCCCGACTCGGACCGCGACAAGTTCGCCCACTGGTCCGACACCCTGCTCAATCTGACCCGCTACACCCAGGCCGAGATCGACGCGGCACAGCGGGAATTCGCCTCGTACATGGCCGGCCAGGTCGCGGCCAGGCGGGCCGAGCCGGGCGAAGACCTGCTCAGCGAGCTGATCGCCGGTACGGATGCCGACGGCGGCGGTCTGACCGACGCGGAGCTGGTGGGCACCGGCCAGGGGCTGCTGGTCGCCGGGCACGAGACGACGGCGAACATGATCGGGAAGATGGCCGGCATGCTGCTGGCCGACCGGCGGCTCTGGGAACGGCTGGTCGCGGACCGCTCGCTGGTGCGCTCCGCGGTGGAGGAGGCGCTGCGGTACGACGCGAACCCCGGGTTCGGCATGCCGCGGTATCTCGACCAGGAGGTCGAGGTCGGCGGAGCCGTGCTGCCGCCGGGCACGACCGTGGTGTGCAGCATGGCCGCGGCCAACCGCGACGAGTACGCGTTCGACGGCGCCGGGGAGATGGATCTGGGCCGGAGCCCGAATCCGCATCTCGCCTTCGGCGTCGGCCCGCACTCCTGCCTCGGACAGGCTCTGGCCCGTACCGAACTCCAGGCGGTCCTCTCGGTGCTGCTGCGCCGGCTTCCCTCGCTGGAACTGGCCGTACCGGCGCGGGAGCTGCGCCGGGTGGAGGGCCTTGTCGTCGGCGGACTCCGCGAACTGCCGGTGCGGTGGTGACCATGACGGGCAAGGCCGTCCGTACGGCCCGGGCCGACGCGACACGGGAGCTGATCCTCACCGCGGCGGAGCGGCTGTTCGCGGAACACGGCGTATTCGCAATTTCCAATCGCCAAGTGAGCGAAGCCGCGGGGCAGGGCAACAATGCGGCGGTCGGCTACCACTTCGGTACCAAGGCGGATCTCGTACGGGCGATCGCGCACAGACACAACGAGGGGATAGAGCGGCTGCGCCTGCGGATGGTCACCGAGGCCGACGGCTCCACCGACACCCGGGACTGGGTCGCCTGTCTGGTGCGCCCGGTCACCGAATATCTCGACGCGCTGGGCAGCCCCACCTGGTACGCCAGGTTCGGCGCGCAGGTCATGACCGACCCGGCCCTGCGCGACATCATGGTCCAGGAATCGCTCAGCTCGCCGTCGCTGCACCGGATCGCGGACGGACTCGACCGGTGCCTCGCCGGCCTGCCCGCCGATGTGCGGGCCGAGCGCAATGACATGGCCCGACAGCTCATGGTGCACATGTGCGCCGAGCGGGAGCGCGCGCTCGCCCAGGGCACCCCCACCCCACGATCCAGTTGGCGCGACGCCGGTACGGGCCTGGTCGACGCGATCGTCGCGTTGCTGCTGGCACCCGTCTCACACGCCTGAGGAAGGAACGACCCCCCCATGCAATTACGCGAACCGCAGGAGTGCCGACGATGAAGGTAACGGTGGACGAGGCCATGTGCTGCGGCGCGGGCCAGTGTGTGCTGCTCGCCCCGGACGTGTTCGACCAGCGTGACGAGGACGGCGTGGTGGTGCTGCTCGACGCGGCCCCGCCCGAGCCGCTGCACGCCGTCGTCCGGGAGGCCGCCAGTGTGTGTCCGGCCGCCGCGATCTCGCTGGGCGAGGGGGCGTGACCGCCCCCGCCGGCGTCCTTGTGGTCGGCGCGTCCGCCGCCGGCCTCGCCACGGTGGAAGCCCTGCGGCGGGGCGGCTACCCGGGCGCGGTGACCGTACTGGGCGCGGAGCCCCATCTGCCGTACGACCGGCCGCCGTTGTCCAAGCAGGTGCTCTCCGGCGCCTGGCAGCCGGACCGGGCTCTGCTGCGACCGCGAGACGTACTGGCGGCACTGGACGCCGAGTTCGTCCTCGGCGACCCGGCCGTCGGCATGGACGCACCGGCACGTTCCGTGCGCACCGCGTCCGGACGGACACTGCGCGCCGACACCATTGTCGTAGCCACCGGCACGAGCCCCAGAACCCTTCCCGGGCAGGCAGGTCTGGCCGGGGTCCATGTCCTGCGCACCCTCGACGACGCGCTGGCGCTGCGCGCCGGTCTGCTGCGGTGCGCGCGGCTGGTGGTCGTCGGGGACGGAGTGCTCGGCGCCGAAGTCGCCGCCACCGCCCGGACCATGGGCCTGGACGTCACCCTCGCTGGTCCTCAGCGGGCCCCCATGGCGAGCCAGCTCGGCCGGCCGGTCGCCCACCGGCTCGCCGAACTCCACACCGAGCGCGGGGTACGCCTCCGTATGGGAACGGGCGTACGCGGACTGACCGGCGCCCGGGGCACGGTCACCGGGGTGAGCCTGGACACCGGCGAGGTGCTGCCGGCCGACCTGGTCGTAGTGGCGATCGGAGGCGACCCGGTCACCGGATGGCTCCACGACAGCGGTCTGCCGGTGGACAACGGCCTGGTGTGCGACTCACGCTGCCGGGCTGCCGACGGGATCTACGCCGTCGGGGACGTCGCACGGTGGCACCACGACCAGCTCGGCACGCTGCTGCGGCTTGAGAACCGTACCAACGCCACCGAACAGGCTGTCGCCGTCGCGGCCGACATCCTCGGCGGCGACCGGCCGTACACCCCCGTGCCGTACTTCTGGACCGACCAGTTCGGCACCAGGATCCAGGTGTACGGCGTGCTCCCCGCCGACGCCGAAGTGACCGTGGTCGACGGCGACCCGGAGACCGGGCGATTCGTCGCGCGCTACAGACGCGACGGCGAGGTCACCGGCGTACTCGGCTGGAACATGCCCAAGCAGGCGCGCATGCGCCGCCAAGAGGTCGCGGACGCGCTCGCCGCGTCCGACTCCGCGTCCGCGGCGCACTGACTCCCTGCCGTCCGCGCCGCGCAGGCCCTCCCCGCGGCGCGGCTGCCCGCTCGGGTCCGGTGACCCGGGCCCACTGACCCGGGCCCGGCCGGGCGTACCCCCACACCACTTTCCGACCGCGACAACAACGCAACACGCGACACAACAACGCGACACAACACACCCCCCTTGGAGTACAGGATGACCAGCACGGTCCCCACGGCCGGCGAACTCCCGGCCGACATCCCCGATTTCCCCATGACCAGGGCGGCGGGCTGCCCCTTCGACCCGCCTCCGACCGCGATGGCCAAGCAGCAGGAGGCCCCGCTCGCCAAAATCCGTCTGTGGGACGGCAGCACACCGTGGATGGTGACGCGGTACGCCGAGCAGCGGGCTCTGCTCGCCGACCCGCGGGTCAGTGCGGACATCACCCGGCCCGGCTACCCGCTCCAGACGGCGGTCGCCCCCGGCAGTCGCTCCGGGACCGGCAGTTTCATCCTGATGGATGACCCCGAACACGCCCGGATGCGGCGCATGGTGACGGCGCCCTTCGCCATCAAACGGGTGGCGGCACTGCGGCCGGCCATCCAGAAGATCGTCGACGACCTGATCGACGGCATGCTGGCCGGCCCGAAACCGGTCGACCTGGTCGACGCGTTCGCCCTGCCGGTGCCCTCGCTGGTGATCTGCGAACTGCTCGGAGTCCCCTACAGCGACCACGACTTCTTCCAGGACAACAGCAAGGTCGTCATCAAGCGCGACGCCGAACCCGAGGAGCGGAACGCCGCCATGGCCGCGCTGAGCGGCTATCTGGACGACCTCATGGGCGAGAAACTCGCCGCGCCCGCCGACGACCTGCTGTCCGGGCTGGCCGGGCGGGTGAAGGCCGGAGAGCTGACCCGCCAGGAAGCGGCCCAGATGGGCGTGCTGCTGCTGATCGCCGGGCACGAGACCACCGCGAACATGATCGCGCTCGGTACGCTCGCCCTGCTCGAACACCCGGACCAGCTCGCGATCCTGCGTGACACGGACGATCCCAAGCTGGTCGCCTCGGCCGTGGAAGAACTGCTGCGCTACCTCAACATCGTGCACAACGGCCGGCGCCGGGTCGCCCTCGAAGACATCGACATCGCGGGCCGGCGCATCCACGCCGGCGACGGGCTGGTCTTCGCCACCGACATCGCCAACCGCGACCCCGAGGCATTCCCGGACCCCGACCGCCTCGACATCCGGCGCGACGCCCGCCACCACGTGGCCTTCGGATTCGGAGTGCACCAGTGCCTGGGCCAGCCGCTGGCCCGGCTGGAACTCCAGGTCGTCTACAGCACCCTGTACAAGCGCATCCCCGGCCTGCGACTGGCGGCCGGCCTCGAACAGATCCCGTTCAAGCACGACGGCGTCGTGTACGGGGTCTACGAGCTGCCCGTCACCTGGTGATCCCGGTGACTGGCCGGGCCCGGCTCCGGGCCCGTAACCCCCAGCCCCACAACTTCTCAGCCCGACGAACAGCGCCCTCAAAGGAGATATCGTGAAGGTCATTCTCGACCAGGACAAGTGCGTGGCATCCGGACAGTGCGTGGTCGCCGCCGCGGATGTGTTCGACCAGCGTGACGAGGACGGCATCGCGGTCCTCCTCACCTCCGACCCGACCCCGGACCAGGCCGACGACACCCGCCACGCGGCGGCGGTCTGCCCGGCCCTGGCCATCCAGATCCAGGAATAACCCCGCTCCGGCGCCATGCCCGTACCGGCCGGAGTCCCGCGGCGGATCACGCCCGCCGCGGGACTCCGCCGGAGCGGTCGTCGCGCACGGCTCGCGGTTTCCGCCGGGTCCGGTCGGCCCCTCACCCGCTGCGGTCGCGGCGCGGCTCATTCATGATCGGACTGGAGGGGGAGACGGCCGGCCGGACTGGGAGCACGCTGATGGAGCTGAACCTCGAGGGCCGTACCGCCCTTGTCACCGGATCGACACAGGGCATCGGCGCCGCGATCGCGGCGGGGCTCGCCCGGGCGGGCGCGCGTGTCGGTGTCAACGG
>NZ_LATD01000189.1 GCF_000981895.1 Streptomyces odonnellii
GTGCGAGGGGGCGTTCATGAAGGGCGGGTGAGGGGCGGTGCTGGTACGGAGGAAGGGAGGCGGGCGGCCACGCGGCGGGACGGCGGCGGTCAGCGGGCGTCTTCCGGGAGGAGCCGGGCCAGCGTACGGACGGCTCGGTACTGCAAGGTCTTGATCGCTCCTTCGTTCTTGCCCATGACCCGGGCCGTCTCCGCGACCGAGAGGCCCTGGAGGAAGCGCAGGGTGACGCACTCCTGCTGCTGCGGGTTGAGTTTCCGCACGGCTTCCAGCAGCGCCGCGTTCGACAGGGACTCCAGGACCGAGTCCTCCGGGCTGCGCTCGACCTCATTGGCGTCGAGCATTTCGCCCGTGGTCACTTCGAGCCGGAATCGGCTCGATTTGAAGTGGTCCGCGACCAGGTTGCGGGCGATGGTGACCAGCCAGGCGCCGAAGTCGCGTCCCTGGTAGGTGAAGGTGGAGATACGGCGCAGGGCGCGCAGGAAGGTCTCGCTGGTGAGGTCCTCCGCGGTCGCCTTTCCGCCCACGCGGTAGTAGATGTAGCGGTAGACGGTGTCGCTGTACTGGTCGTACAGCCGGCCGAAGGCCTCGGCCTCGCCGGCCTGGGCGCGCTCGACGAGTTCCATCATGCGGGCGCTGTCGCTGTCGGCGGTGGGGCGGCGCGCGGGGGTCGAGGCGGTGGTGGCGCCGCGGCTTCCCCGTCTGCCGACCGCCGCACCGCCGTTCGCCAGGGCATAACAAGGACCGATAGGGCCGCTCACGGCAGGGGCCGGTGCGGCGAGGGCGGGGACGGCGTACGCGGTGGGGACGAAGCCGCGCAAGTGGTCGAGGACCGTTGCGCGCAGCGTAGCCAGGCCCGAGGCGTCAACCCCGACGTGTGGGTACACGGGACTCCCAGAGGCAGAGCTTCCATCACGTGCAGTGCGGGACCGTTCACTCGTCGTGGCGACGTGTGGGGTCCGGTATGCGTCTGAGGAGAATAACGCTTCGTACAGGCAGTGCTACACCCAGTTGCTCAAATCATCGATTACGTCGCTTCCGTGACGCCTAGGCGGCGTATCAAGTAGCACATCGTGACCGTTTATTGATCGGATTGCGTCAAGATCTGCCTGGTGTCGTGATGGGTTGTGGCGGGTGATGACCTGTGTCGCGCCACGGGCGGTCCGGGGGACTGGCGGCCCGGGCGCGCGGGTAGAACGGCCGGTTCGGCCTTGTACGGGCACGGCCGGAGGCACGCCGGGAGCGCGGCGGTACGGGCGGCGGGCGCGGCGGTACGGCGTCGGGCGCGGCGGGGATAGGGGCCGCGCGGTTACGGGTCCGGAGCGTCCGGTGTCAGCGGCGGCGGCGGTGCAGGGCCACCGCGGCGGCCGTGCCGCCCGCGAGGGCTCCCACTCCGGCTGCCGCCGGGATGCCGACCTTGGCCGCCTTGCGGCCGGTCCGGTAGTCGCGCAGCCGCCAATCGAGCCGGCGCGCGTGCTTGCGGAGCTTGGTGTCCGGGTTGATGGCGTACGGGTGGCCGACCAGCGACAGCATCGGGATGTCGTTGTGCGAGTCGCTGTAGGCCGCGCAGCGGTCCAGGTCGAAGCCCTCCCTGGCGGCCAGGGCGCGGACGGCCTCGGCCTTCGCCGGGCCGTGCAGCGGCTCGCCGACGAGCTTGCCGGTGTAGACGCCGTCGACCGATTCGGCGACCGTGCCGAGGGCGCCGGTCAGCCCGAGCCTGCGGGCGATGATCGTCGCGGTCTCGACGGGCGCGGCCGTCACCAGCCAGACCTGCTGGCCGGCGTCGAGATGGGCCTGGGCCATGGCGCGGGTGCCGGGCCAGATGCGGTCGGCCATGTACTCGTCGTAGATCTCCTCGCCGATGGACATCAGCTCGGCGACCCGGTGGCCCTTCACGATGGACAGGGCGCTGTCGCGGGCGTCCTGCATGTGCTCGGGGTCCTCGACCCCGGCCACCCGGAACCAGGCCTGCTGCCAGGCGAACCGGGCGAGCTCGCGGCGCTGGAAGAACTTCCTCTTGTACAGGCCGCGGCCGAAGTGGAAGAGCGCGGCGCCCTGCATCACGGTGTTGTCGAGGTCGAAGAACGCCGCGGCGCGCGCGTCCCCGACGACCGGGAATTCCGGGGTCTCCTCGCGGGGCTCCCGCGGCTGCGGGGTCTCCTGCGTGGACTTCAGTCCTGCCTCGGCTGCGGCCTCGCCCGCGAGCACGCTCCGCGCCGTCGCGGAGCGCCTGCGAGGGGTGAGCCATCCCAGTGCGGCCATAGCGTGAGCATAGCCAGTCTGTTCGGAACTGCCCGACGGGTGGGGATGCCATGGGGTGAACTCTGTCCGACCGGTGCGTTAATCGGACGATCAGCGGTTGCCTGTGGACAGCGGACCGTCTCCAGGGCCGCCCCGGAGCAGAATGGGCCGCATGAGTCCTCTGTTGCGGCGTACGGCGAAGGCGGAGCCGGACGATGCGCCGAAGAAGAAATCGACGGAATCGAAGAATGCGCGGAAGGAAGCCGGCGAGAGGGTGGTGACACTTCTCTCGAAGCCGGGGTGTCATCTCTGTGACGATGCGCGTGCGGTGGTCGCGGCCGTGTGCGCGGAGGCGGGAGCATCCTGGGAGGAAAAGGACATCACTCAGGACGATGCGCTGTATCGCGCCTACTGGGAGCAGATTCCGGTGGTGCTGGTGGACGGCGAACAGCACACGTTCTGGCGGGTGGACGCCGATCGGCTCCGACGGGAACTGGGGGGCTGACTGAAAAGACGGTTACCATCGTGGGCGCTTTGCTGGGTAAGGAGTGTGTGCGGTTTTGCCCCCTTCGTGTGTGCAACGGCTTGACGCGGTCGCCGGTTCCGGGACCGCCCGATCGGGATGCGTGACCCCGGTCACTTTGCTCGGACAAAGTGGACACAATCTTTGTGCACGCGTTCACAAAGACATAGCCTGCATTCGACGGGGCGGTCCTGGGACATACGGCCGCCTGCAGCCTCGCTCATCCCGCAGGAGCACCGTGGCAACTGGCCGAACTCACCGACCGGCGACTCGCAGCCGAGGAATCCCCGAGGCCACCGTCGCCCGGCTTCCGCTGTATCTGCGGGCGCTGACCGCTCTGTCCGAGCGTTCCGTCCCCACGGTCTCCTCCGAGGAGCTCGCGACCGCGGCCGGGGTGAATTCCGCCAAGCTCCGCAAGGACTTCTCCTACCTGGGCTCGTACGGGACGAGGGGCGTCGGGTACGACGTCGAGTACCTCGTCTACCAGATCTCCCGCGAGCTGGGGCTCACCCAGGACTGGCCGGTCGTCATCGTCGGCATCGGTAACCTCGGCGCCGCGCTCGCCAACTACGGCGGGTTCGCCTCCCGGGGGTTCCGGGTCGCCGCGCTCATAGACGCCGACCCCGCGATGGCCGGCAAGCCGGTCGCCGGGATGCCGGTCCAGCACACGGACGAGCTGGAGAAGATCATCAGTGACAACGGCGTCTCGATCGGGGTCATCGCGACCCCCGCGGGCGCCGCCCAGCAGGTCTGTGAGCGGCTGGTCGCCGCCGGGGTGACCTCGATCCTCAACTTCGCGCCGACCGTGCTCTCCGTTCCCGACGGAGTGGACGTACGGAAGGTCGACCTCTCCATCGAGCTCCAGATCCTCGCCTTCCACGAGCAGCGCAAGGCCGGTGAGGAAGCCGCCACCGAAGCCGCGCTGGCCGCGGCGGCCGAGCGCGACACCGCCGCCGAGAGCCCGGCGGACGGCGCGGTGGACGGCGCCGCGAGCCGGAAAGGACCCGACGGGGACGTTCCGGCGGTGATGCCGGCATGAGTCTCCTGGTCGTCGGACTGAGCCACCGCAGCGCGCCGGTGAGTGTGCTGGAGCGGGCGTCGCTGCCCACCGACACACAGATCAAGCTGTTGCAGGACGCGCTCGCCGCGGAGCCCGTGGCAGAGGCCGCCGTCCTCGCCACCTGCAACCGGATCGAGCTGTACGCCGACGTCGACAAGTTCCACGCCGGGGTCGCCGAGCTGACCACGCTCCTCGCCCAGCACAGCGGCGCGGGACTGGACGAGCTCACCCCGTATCTCTATGTGCACTACGAGGACCGCGCCGTCCACCACCTCTTCTCGGTGGCCTGCGGTCTGGACTCCATGGTCGTCGGCGAGGGCCAGATCCTCGGCCAGATCAAGGACGCGCTGGCCCTGGGGCAGGAGCTGCACACCGCGGGCCGCCTCCTCAACGACCTCTTCCAGCAGGCGCTGCGCGTCGGCAAGCGCGCACACAGCGAGACCGGCATCGACCGGGCCGGGCAGTCCCTCGTCACCTTCGGCCTGGAACAGCTCGCCGCGGGCCGGGCGGTCGAGGACTGGGCCGGAGGCAGGCGGGCGCTGGTGATCGGCGCGGGCTCGATGTCCTCCCTGGCCGCCGCGACCCTCGCCCGCGCCGGGGTCGCCGAGATCGTCATCGCCAACCGCACGGCCGCCCGCGCCGACCGGCTCGTACAGATCCTCAACCAGCCCGGCGGCACGGGTGTCCGGGCGCGCGCCGTGACCATGGCGGACGTCGGCGCCGAGCTGACACACGCCGACATCGTCGTGTCCTGCACCGGCTCCACCGGCCTGGTGCTGACCGCGGCGGTCGTCGAAACCGCGCTCCAGGACCGTGCGGCTCCGCAGGCACTGCTCGATCTGGCCATGCCCCGGGACATCGACTCCGGTGTGCACCGCCTCGGCGGCGCCCGGCTGATGGACATAGAGTCGCTGGCCGAGGCCTCGGCCGACGCCCCGATGGCCGCCGATGTCGATCAGGTGCGCACCATCGTCTCCGACGAGGTCGCCGCCTTCGGCGCCGCCCAGCGCGCCGCGCACATCACGCCTACTGTGGTCGCACTGCGCGCCATGGCCGCCGATGTGGTGAGCAGCGAGGTCGCGCGGCTCGAAGGCCGGCTCCCCGATCTCGACGACAGACAGCGCGCCGAGGTCACCAGGACCGTGCGCCGTGTCGTCGACAAACTCCTGCACGCGCCCACCGTGCGGGTCAAGCAGCTCGCCAGCGAGCCCGGCGGCGCCGGGTACGCGGACGCGCTGCGTGAACTCTTCGACCTCGACCCGCAGACGGTCGCCGCCGTCAGCCGGGCCGACCTGAATGACACCGACGGTGTAGGCAGAGGGCGAGTATGACCGACAAGGCATTGAGGCCCGAGAAACCACTGAGGCTCGGCACCAGGCGCAGCACGCTCGCCAGGGCCCAGTCCGCACTGGTGGCCGAGGCGGTGCGCGAGCTGTCCGGCCGGCCGGTGGAGCTGGTCGAGATCACCACGTACGGCGACACCTCGCGCGAGCACCTCACACAGATCGGCGGTACGGGCGTCTTCGTCACCGCGCTGCGGGACGCGCTGCTCAGAGGCGAGATCGACTTCGCCGTGCACTCCCTCAAGGACCTGCCGACGGCCCAGCCCGACGAGCTGACGCTGGCCGCCGTGCCGCGCCGCGAGGACCCGAGGGACGCGCTGATCGCGCGGGACGGGCTGACCCTGGACCGGCTCCCGGCCGGAGCCCGTGTCGGTACGGGGTCGCCGCGCCGCGCCGCCCAGCTCAACGCGTACGCCCGCGGTCACGGCCTCGCCTTCGAGACCGTACCGATCCGCGGGAACATCGACACGCGGATCGGGCATGTCCACGGGGGCAGGCTCGACGCAGTCGTGCTCGCCGCCGCCGGACTGCACCGGATCGGCAGAACCGGCGAGGTGACCGACTTCCTTCCGGTCGACACCGTCCTGCCCGCCCCCGGCCAGGGGGCCCTCGCCGTCGAGTGCGCCGCGGTCAACGTGGACCTCGCCGCCCTGCTCGCCGGACTCGACGACCCGCACACCCGGGCCGCCGTGACCGCCGAGCGATCCCTGCTCGCCGCCCTGGAGGCCGGCTGCAGCGCACCTGTGGGTGCCCTGGCCGACCTGCTGGCCGACGGACAGGTTGTCAACGAAATGCGCCTGCGCGGCGTCGTCGGCACGCTCGACGGCTCGACGCTGGTGCTGCTGTCCACCACCGGTCCCGTACCCACGTCGCACGGCGACGCCATCGCGCTCGGTCGCGAACTCGCGTCCGAGATGCTCGCCAAGGGTGCGGCCGGTCTTATGGGGGAGCGAGCACATTGAGCCCCACCACCACTGACCTTCCAGCCTTCGCCGCATCGGGGCACGTCACCTTCCTCGGTGCAGGACCCGGAGATCCGGGTCTGCTGACACTCCGCGCCGTCGAGGCGCTCTCGGGAGCGGATGTACTGATCGCCGAGCCGGATGTGCTCGCTGTGGTACGCAGCCATGCCAGGGCGGGAGTGAGCACCCCTGCACTGACGGTTGTCGACGATGCGTCAACAGCCGCCGGAATTCCCGCGATCCGGGATGCGGCCAATCTTGTCATGGAGGCCGCGCGGGGCGGCAAGCGGGTCGTCCGTGCGGTCACCGGGGACCCCGGTCTCGACGGCGACGCGGGCACGGAGATGCTCGCCTGCGCCTCCGCCGGGATTCCCTTCGAGGTCGTCCCCGGTATCGCCGCCGCCGTCGGGGTGCCGGCGTACGCCGGGGTGCCGCTGCGCGACGCGCAGGGCACGGACGTACGCCTCGTGGACGCCAGGACCGCCAGCGACCGCTGCTGGACCGAGGTCGGCGCGAGCGACGGCACGGTCGTCGTCTCCACCACCCTGGAGTCGGTCGCGGGCGCCGCGGGCGAACTGGTCGCGGCGGGCCGCAAGCCCGACACGCCGATGACGGTCACCGTCGCCGGTACGACCACGCGCCAGCGCACCTGGACGGCCACCCTCGGCACCATCGGGCAGACCCTGAAGCAGGCCAAGGTGCTGCCCTCCCCGGACGGACACCAGCCCGTCATAGCCGTGGTCGGCGAGCGCAGCGCGGCCGCGCAGCGCGACCAGCTCGCGTGGTTCGAGTCCAAGCCGCTGTTCGGCTGGAAGGTGCTCGTGCCGCGGACGAAGGAGCAGGCCGCGTCGCTCTCCGACCAGCTCAGGTCGTACGGCGCGGTCCCGCACGAGGTCCCGACCATCGCGGTGGAGCCGCCGCGTACGCCCCAGCAGATGGAGCGCGCGGTCAAGGGCCTGGTCACAGGGCGCTACGAGTGGATCGCCTTCACCTCGGTCAACGCGGTCAAGGCGGTGCGGGAGAAGTTCGAGGAGTACGGTCTCGACGCCCGCGCGTTCGCCGGGATCAAGGTGGCGGCGGTGGGCGAGCAGACCGCCGCGGCCCTGGTCGACTTCGGCGTGAAGCCCGATCTGGTGCCCTCCGGTGAGCAGTCGGCCGCCGGGCTGCTGGAGGACTGGCCGCCGTACGACCCGGTGTTCGACCCGATCGACCGGGTGTTCCTGCCGCGCGCCGATATCGCCACCGAGACGCTGGTGGCGGGGCTGATCGAGCTGGGCTGGGAGGTCGACGACGTCACGGCGTACCGCACCGTGCGCGCCTCGCCGCCGCCGGCCGAGACCCGGGAGGCCATCAAGGGCGGCGGCTTCGACGCGGTGCTGTTCACCTCCTCCTCGACCGTGCGGAACCTCGTCGGTATCGCGGGCAAGCCGCACAATGTGACGGTGATCGCCTGTATCGGCCCGGCCACGGCGAAGACCGCCGAGGAGCACGGTCTGCGGGTCGATGTCCTCGCGCCGGAGCCGTCGGTGCACAAGCTGGCCGAGGCGCTGGCCGCGTTCGGTACGCAGCGCCGGGAGTCGGCGCGGGAGGCCGGTGATCCGGTGACGCGGCCGAGCGAGCGCAGGCCGGGGAGCCGCAGACGGCGTACGACGACCTGAGCCCGGGTCGGCCTGGGCCGAGCGTGGTGTGTGGTGGGGGTCCGGCCGTCGACACGGCCGGACCCCCACTGCTGTGCCCGGTCCCGCGGCCGGTCTTTCCGGTCGCTGTGTCGGTAAGGCGGCGGGGCGTCCGGGGCTATGGTCGAAGGTGGTCCGAGGGCCGGCCGGATTGTCCTGGCCGACCTCGACGACGCCGGAACACGAGCGGAACACGGACACCGAACGACCACGGACATCGAGCAACCGGACACCGAGCACACACCCAAGAGGCGACAGACGATGACTCAGTACGGATCCTTTCCCGGCGCGCGGCCCCGGCGGCTGCGGGTGAACCCGGTGCTGCGCCGCATGGTCGCGGAGACCCGGCTGCACCCGGCGGACCTCATCCTCCCCGCGTTCGTACGGGAAGGGATCGCCCGTCCCGCGCCCATCGCCGCGATGCCCGGTGTCGTCCAGCACTCACTGGACACCCTGCGCAAGGCGGCGGTGGAGGCGGCCACCGCGGGCGTCTCCGGGATCATGCTCTTCGGTGTCCCCGAGGACACCAAGAAGGACGCGGCGGGCACGGCGGGCACGGACCCCGACGGCATCCTCCAGACCGCGATCCGCGCGGTGAAGGAGGAGACGGGCGACGAGCTGGTCGTCATGTCCGACCTGTGCCTGGACGAGTACACCGACCACGGCCACTGCGGAGTCCTGGACGACCGGGGGCGCGTCGACAACGACGCGACGCTCGAACGGTACGCCGAGATGGCCCGCGTCCAGGCCGACGCGGGCGTCCATGTCGTGGGCGCCAGCGGCATGATGGACGGCCAGATCGGGGTGATCCGCCGGGCGCTGGACGGCATCGGCAAGGAGGACGTGTCGATCCTCGCGTACACCGCTAAGTACTCGTCCGCGTTCTACGGGCCCTTCCGCGAGGCCGTGGGCTCCTCGCTCAAGGGCGACCGCAAGACGTACCAGCAGGACCCCGCCAATGTCCGGGAGGCCCTGCGCGAGCTGGCGCTCGACCTCGAAGAGGGCGCCGACATGGTGATGGTCAAGCCGGCCCTCCCGTATCTGGACGTCCTGGCGCGGATCGCCGCCGAGGTGGCCGTGCCGGTCGCCGCGTACCAGATCTCCGGTGAGTACGCGATGGTCGAGGCGGCGGCGGAGAAGGGCTGGATCGACCGCGACGCGGCGATCATGGAGACCCTGACCGGGATCAGGCGCGCGGGCGCGGGCATGATCCTGACGTACTGGGCGACGGAGGTCGCGCAGAAACTCGCCCGTTGAAAGTCCGCTGAACGCCCATGGAACCGCTCGCCCGCTGACCAGACCGGACAGCGGGCGACGGGCTCAGCACGCGCCCACCGGGCACAGGGCCAGTGCCTAGGCCCTGGCCGGCGGAGCTTCGAGGGCCCGCGACGATCCGCCGGACAGGCCCTAGAGACGCTCGGGGGCCCGGATGCCGAGCAGGGCCAGGCCCTGCTGGAGCGTGCGGGCCGTCAGATCGCAGAGGAAGAGACGGTTCTCGACCTGGGCCGGGGTGTCCGCCTTCAGGACCGGGCACTGGTCGTAGAACGTCGTGAAGTGCGAGGCGAGCTGGTACAGATACGCGGCCAGCTTGTGCGGCTCGTACGAGGACGCGACCTCGGCCAGGACCTGCCCGAACTCGTCGACATGCAGCCCCAGTGCCCGCTCGGCCGGAGCCAGCTCCAGCTCCGGGTGGGCGGCGGGTCCGGTGTCGCCCGCCTTGCGCAGGATCGACTTGATACGGGCGTACGCGTACTGGAGGTAGACCGAGGTGTCGCCGTTCAGCGAGACCATCTGGTCCAGGTCGAACTTGTAGTCCCGTACAGCCGACGTCGACAGGTCCGCGTACTTCACGGCGCCGATCCCGACGTATCGCCCGTTCTCGACGATCTCCGGCTCGCTGAGCCCGGCCTTCTCGGCCTTCTCCCGTACGACCGCCGTCGCCCGCTCGACCGCCTCGTCGAGCAGGTCCTGGAGCCGTACGGTCTCGCCGCCACGCGTCTTGAACGGCTTGCCGTCCTTGCCGAGGACCGTGCCGAACGCCAACTGGAAGGCGTGCACCCGCTCGTCCAGCCAGCCGGCCCGCCGCGCGGTCTCGAAGACCATCTTGAAGTGCAGCGACTGGCGGACGTCCACCACGTACAGCAGAGCGGTGGCGTCCAGGTTCCGCACCCGGTCGCGGATCGCGGAGAGGTCCGTGGCGGCGTATCCGTACCCGCCGTTGCTCTTCTTGACGATCAGCGGGACCTGCTTGCCGTCCGGGCCCTTCACATCGTCGAAGAAGACACAGAGCGCGCCCTCGGAGCGGACGGCGACGCCCGTCTCCTCCAGGATCCGGCAGGTCTCCTCCAGCATGTGGTTGTAGCCGGACTCGCCCACGATGTCGGCGTCGTGGATCTCCATGTCGAGCTTGTCGAAGACCGAGTAGAAGTAGATCTTCGACTCGTCCACGAACCGCTGCCAGAAGGCGAGCGTCTCCTCGTCGCCCGCCTGGAGGGCCACCACCCGGTCCCGCGAGCGGTCCTTGAACTCCTCGTCGGAGTCGAAGAGGGCGCGCGAGGCCTTGTAGAGCCGGTCCAGGTTCGACATCGCGGTCTCGCCGTCGGCGGCGGCGCCGCTCGCGTCGGTGCCCGGGCCGCCCTGACCGCCGTGGTCGCCGCCCCTGTGGTCCAGCTCGTGCGGGTGCTCGATCAGATACTGGATGAGCATGCCGAACTGGGTGCCCCAGTCGCCGATGTGGTGCCGCCTGATCACCTTCTCGCCGGTGAACTCCAGGATCTCGACCATCGCCGCGCCGATCACCGCCGACCGCAGATGCCCGACGTGCATCTCCTTGGCGACGTTCGGCTGCGCGTAGTCGATCACGGTCGTGCCCGGCTGCTCGGCGTACGGGACACCGAGCCGGGTGTCCGCGGCGCGGGCCGCGAGGGTCTCGATGATCACCTGGTCGGTGAGGGTGATGTTCAGGAAGCCGGGTCCCGAGACCTCGATCTCCTTGATCACATCACCGGCGGCGACCTTCGACACGACCTGGGCCGCCAGCTCGCGCGGATTGCCCTTGAGCTGCTTGGCGAGCGCCAGAATGCCATTGGCCTGGAAGTCGGCCCGGTCGCTGCGTCGGAGCAGCGGAACGGCGGAACCGGCCTCCGGCAGGGCTGCCGAGAGGGCGTCCGCGATGCGCTGATCGACGGTCGAAGCGAGGGAAGAGACCGGGGCCATGGGCTGGTGCCGTTCCTGTCGAGTGCGGTGAGCAATCCCCAGTATCCCATGGGGCCGCAAAGGGTTTTCGCTCTGTCCGAGGGACCTGGGACAATGAGTGGCACCGGTTCCCCGTGGCCACCGGTCCACCCGGATGACCACCGGTCCGCCGGTTTCCCAGGCAGGGCGTAGCAGAAAGAAGGACGTGCCGATCGTGGCTCAGAGCACCGAGACCGACTGGGTCTCCCGTTTCGCGGACGATGTCATCGCCGAGTCGGAGCGGCGTGCGTCTGACGCGAAACAATCACCCGCCGCCGCCCCGGTGGTCGTCGTCGCGTCCGGGCTCTCCCCCTCCGGCCCGATCCACCTGGGGAATCTGCGCGAGGTCATGACCCCGCACCTGGTCGCGGACGAGATCCGCCGGCGGGGATACGAGGTCAGGCACCTGCTCTCCTGGGACGACTACGACCGGTACCGCAAGGTGCCCGCGGGTGTGCCCGGTACGGACCCGTCCTGGGCGGAGCACATCGGCAAGCCCCTGACCTCCGTGCCGGCCCCGGCCGGGTCCCCGTACCCGAACTGGGCCGAGCACTTCAAGGCCGCGATGACCGAGTCGCTGGCCGAGCTGGGTGTTGAGTACGACGGGATCAGCCAGACCGCGCAGTACACCTCGGGGGCGTACCGCGAGCAGATTCTGCACGCGATGAGGCACCGCGCCGAGATCGACGCGATCCTCGACCGCTACCGGACGAAGGACAAGGACAAGAGCAAGGGCGCCGCGAAGGGCCAGGCGCAGGCCGGTCAGGCGGGGCAGGCCGGGCAGGCCGCTCAGGCCAAGGGCGGGCAGAAGAAGGCCGAGGAGGCCGAGCTGGCGGCCGAGGAGGGCTCGGGCGCGGCCTCCGAGGACGACGGCAGCGGCGGCTCCGCGGGCTATTTCCCGTACAAGCCGTACTGCGGCGGCTGCGGCAAGGACCTGACCACCGTCACCGCGTACGACGACGGGACGACGGAGCTGACCTACACCTGCGCGGAGTGCGGCTTCTCCGAGACCGTGCGGCTGAGTGAGTTCAACCGCGGCAAGCTGGTCTGGAAGGTCGACTGGCCGATGCGCTGGGCGTACGAGGGCGTGATCTTCGAGCCGTCCGGGGTCGACCACTCCTCGCCGGGGTCCTCGTTCGTCGTCGGCGGGCAGATCGTGCGCGAGATCTTCGACGGGGTGCAGCCGATCGGCCCGATGTACGCCTTCGTCGGGATCTCCGGCATGGCGAAGATGTCGTCGAGCAAGGGCGGCGTGCCCACCCCGGCCGACGCGCTCAAGATCATGGAGGCGCCGCTGCTGCGCTGGCTCTACGCGCGGCGCAGGCCCAACCAGTCGTTCAAGATCGCCTTCGACCAGGAGATCCAGCGGCTGTACGACGAGTGGGACGCGCTGGAGCGCAAGGTCGCGGACGGTTCCGTGCTGCCGGCCGACGCCGCCGCGTACGCGCGGGCCACGGGCACGGCCGCCGGTGAGCTGCCGCGTACGCCGCGCCCGCTGCCCTACCGCACGCTGGCCTCGGTCGTGGACATCACGGCCGGTGCCGAGGAGCAGACCCTGCGGATCCTGAGCGAGCTGGACCCGGCCCGGCCGCTGACCTCGCTGGACGAGGCGCGCCCCCGGCTGGACCGCGCGGAGAACTGGATCACCAGCCAGGTGCCGGCCGAGGCGCGCACGGTCGTACGGTCCGAGCCGGACCAGGAGCTGCTGGCCTCGCTGGACGAGCGGGGGCGGGAGTCGCTGCGGCTGCTGCTGGAGGGCCTGGACAGCCACTGGTCGCTGGACGGGCTGACCACGCTCGTGTACGGGGTGCCGAAGGTGCTGGAGGGCCTGGAGCCCGATGCGAAGCCGACGCCGGAGCTGAAGACCGCGCAGCGGCAGTTCTTCGCGCTGCTGTACCGGCTGCTGGTGAGCCGGGACACCGGGCCGCGGCTGCCGACGCTGCTGCTGGCGGTGGGGACGGACCGGGTCCGGAAACTGCTCGGCGCGTGACGGTCGCGGGGCCGTCGCGGGGCCGGGCGGGTCTGCTCGCGGGCTGCCCATGGCCTGCCCGCGGGCCCGGCTCCGCGAGCGGGCCGGGTCCGGCCGGACAGCGTCTAGGCGATGTGCTCCGCCCCGTCCAGGTTGGACTGGAAGCGGTGGCGGAAGTCGCGCAGATAGGTCCGGAGTGAACTCTCGCTCAGCGGACCGCCCGTGCGGCCCGTGACGCCGTAAAGGTCCATCAGGTAGAGGCCGAACTGACGGGCGTTGGGGAAGTCCCCGTGCTCACTGACGTACTTGCGGAAGGCGCCGAAGTACGCCTCCTCACGGGAGACGTCGTCGGGCAGGCCGGGGACGGGCAGTTCGTCGTCGGCCTGCTCGGGCGGTTCCGGGATCCGGTCGTCGGGGCCTCCGGAGGCCGGGACCGGACCCTGGGCGGGGCTGGGGCCCGCCGGTTGCTGCGTCTGGTCGGCGTACTGCGCCTGCGGCTGCTGGTACGGCTGCTGCTGGTACGCCTGGGCCTCGGCCTGTGTCTGTGCCTGGGCCTGCGGACCGTACGGCCCGTCCATCCGGGGACCCGGGACGCCGACTCCGCCGAGCGGGCGGCTGCGGCCCGGGCCTGAGGGGATCATCACCGGGGTGGGCTCCAGACCCTCCACATAGGTGGGGTTGTAGGCGCCCTCGTACGCGCCCTCCGGCACCTGCGGCGCGGCGAACCACGGGCTCGTGTGGGACACGGGCTGGGGCTGCGGCTGGAACTGCGGATCGGGCTGGGGCTGAGGCTGGCCCTGCGGCTCGGCTTCCGGCTGCGGGTGCTGCTGGGCCTGTCCCTGCGGCTGCTGATGCTGCTGGGGCTCGGGCTGCTGGTGCGACGGGAGTTGCTCGTACCGGTCCTGCTGATGGTCCTGCTGATCCTGCCGCTGTGTAGCTGCCTCGGGGTCGGGCGCCTGGGCGGTGGCCGGTATCTCGGCCCGGGGCTGCGGGAGTTCGGCCATCGGGGGCGCGGGCGGCAGCAGCACCGGTTCGATACCGGCGGCGGCGAGACCCGAGGCCGCGGTGTCCGCGAGCGGTACGCCGTACTTGGCGAGCCGCAGCGGCATCAGCGCCTCGATGGGCGCCTTGCGCCGCCAGTTGCGGCCGAACCGCGCCTGGAGGCGCGACTGGTAGATGAGCCGGTCCTGTTCGAGCTTGATGACCTGCTCGTACGACCGCAGCTCCCACAGCTTCATCCTGCGCCACAGCATGAACGTCGGCCCCGGCGACAGCAGCCAGCGGGTCAGGCGCACACCCTCCATGTGCTTGTCGGCGGTGATGTCCGCGATCCGGCCGACCGCGTGCCGCGCGGCCTCGACCGAGACGATGAAGAGGAGGGGGATCACCGCGTGCATACCGACGCCGAGCGGGTCCGGCCAGGCCGCCGCTCCGTTGAAGGCGATGGTGGCGGCCGTCAGGATCCACGCCGACTGGCGCAGCAGCGGGAAGGGGATCCGGATCCAGGTCAGCAGGAGGTCGAGCGCGAGCAGGACACAGATGCCAGCGTCGATACCGATCGGGAAGACGAGCGAGAACCTCCCGAAGCCCTTCTCCTCCGCGAGTACGCGTACGGCTGCGTACGAGCCCGCGAAGCCGATCGCGGCGATGATGACCGCTCCGAAGATCACGACCCCGACGAGTATTCGGTGCGTGCGTGTGAGCTGCATCGCGGCCACCCGCGATCCCCTCCCGTAATCGACCCCTTTTATGACGCCGTGCGACGCCCCGCGACGTCGTGTGCGACACCGGGCACTCGGTCAGGTACTCGACAACCGATACCCGACGGCCCGACATCTGGCGGGCACAGCCTGGCACATGTGTGCGCATGGCGTGGCGCGGGGAGCGGAGCCGGCCCCTCCGAGAAGGGCCGGACCCCATGGAAAAGCGAAGAAAACGCCCCGCGTCGAGGCGAGTTCGGGAACCGGGGCGTGTGCGTGCGTGCGTCCGCGTGTCCGGCTTCGCGCCGGGGCACCGGGCCCGTACGTCCGTATCGCCCGGGGCCCGTACGTCCCGTACCGCTCCGGGCGTGTGCGTCCGCACGCCAGTTCCCGTGTGTCTGTCCGGTTGCTGTGCCTGTCCGGCTGTGCGGCTATTCGGCGGCGGATTCCTTGGGGCTGGCGGAGTCGCCTGCGGCGGGGGCCTGGCCCGAGCCGGACGCGACCGCCGCGACCGCCTCCTTGGCCGCCTTCACCGCGTCCGCCGAGACCTCGGAGATGCCGGGCGACTTGGCGCCCGCGTATCCGGCGCCGTTGTAGTTGACGGTCACGACGACGTTCTCCGTACGGGCCACGACCGTGGCGTACGAGAAGTCCGCGTCCGTCTTCGTGAGCGAGTACGTGACGGTCGTCGCCTCGTCGCCGGTCCCGCTCGCCGGGGCCGCCTTGATCTGCTTGGCGCCCTCGGTGGCCCGCGCGCCCGCGACCTCCTTGGTGTAGAACTCGGTGGCTCGCTCGGCGCCGCTGCCGAGCGTCACATCGGAGTCGTACCGGGTGAGGGAGACATCGAGCCAGCGGTACTGCGAGCCCTTGACGCCGTTGTCGTCCAGGCCGTTCCAGGAGCAGCTCGCCCGCGTGGCCACATCGCTGGACTTGCCGGCCGTACCGCCCTTGACCTTGGCATTCGGTACGAGCGAGTCGATCGTCTTGCGGCCGACCGTCGCGCAGGCGTCGGGCAGCCCGGTGAACTTGGCGGGGGCGACGGTCGCGGACGGCTTGGCGCTGGGGCTCGCCGAGGAGGCGTCGGCGTCGCTCGTACCGCCGGAGTCGGACGAGCAGCCGGCCACGGCGAGCATCACCGGAACGGCTGCGCAGGCGAGTATGCGGGGGAGTCGCGAGGCTGATCGGTGCATGGTTCCTTCAGTCGGTACTCGGTCGGTCGCTGGTCACTCGGTCGGACGGGCGGCGTGCGGTTACGCGGCGTGCGGTCG
This sequence comes from Streptomyces odonnellii, assembly GCF_000981895.1. GTDB lineage: Bacteria > Actinomycetota > Actinomycetes > Streptomycetales > Streptomycetaceae > Streptomyces > Streptomyces odonnellii. Next base: position 15,974 of record NZ_LATD01000189.1, read on the forward strand.
TGCGGCATGCGATCGCCCTGTGTGCGATCGCCCTCTGTGCGGTCGCGCTGCGTCGGCGTGCCCTCGTACTGCGTACAGCCATGCCGTCATTTTTTCGTACGGTCAGAGCGGCCACGGTAACCGGCGAGCCGGGCCCGCGGGGCCGGGAACGGCAGTCCGCGCCCGGCGCGGGGCCCGCCGGGCGGACGGACGGGGACCGCTATTCGTCGAGTTCCTCGGCGAGCCGCTTGGCCAGCGCCTGTGCCTTGTCCTGCAGTTCTCCGCTGTCGGGTACGACGGCGGGGAACGCGGGCTGCTCGGTGTACCGGACGGTGACGATCACATTGGATGTGCGGAACACCACGCTCACGGTGCGGTGCTGCGCGGCCGAACCGGAGCGGGCGAGGACGTCGTCCAGGAAGGCCGCGTCGCCGAGACCGTCGAGGACGCGGGGCTCCAGGCCTTCGGCGGGCGGGGTCTCGGAGGGGGAGACGGACGGGGCTCCGGACGGGGTGAGGGAGGCGGCGGATCCGGTCTGGGTGGTGGTGTTGGGGTTTGTCGCGGTTCCTGTGGTGCTGCCGGTGCCGGTGTCGGTGC
>NZ_LATD01000019.1 GCF_000981895.1 Streptomyces odonnellii
CCCCGCGCCCCCGGCCCAGCCCGGGCCGCCGGGCGTGTCGTCGGGGCGTGGAGGGCCGCCGCCCCCGCCTCGCCCCGAGCCGGAGCCGGAGTCCGAGGACGTGCCCGAGCCGGAGCCGGAGCCGCGCTCCGAAGGCATGCCCGATCTGCTGCCCGACGGCGGGTCCGGCGACGGGCCTCTCCCGAACCCCGACGATGTTCGGATCGACAACCTGCTGATCGGTCCCGTCTCGTACCGGGACTGAGGCCCGACCGCCTCGGCAGCGGCCGCTCGGACCACTCGAATAATCCGACAATTGATGACAAAGTGTCTGCATGGCTGAACGGGCAGCAGGTCCCCTGTCGCTTCCCGGCGACTGGCCCGCCCAGCCGGACCTCAGCCTCTCCCTGAACGGGATGGGCACCTTCGACTGGGACCTCGCCAGCGGGCTGCTGTATCTGGACGCCCAGGCGCTCGACGTGTTCGACACCGGGCCCGAGGAGTACGACGGCCGGCGCGAGAGCCTGGCGGACAGGATTCCGCCCGACGAGGGAGCGCGGCTGGACGCGGTGGTCGCGCGGGCGCTCGGCGACGGCAGCACCGGCTACGGCGCCTACTTCCGGCGCCGCCGGCGCGACGGCACCCTGCGCTGGACCCATACCCAGGGCAGCATCCGCCGTGACGACGAGGGCCGCGCGGTGCGGGTCATCGGTATCGTCCGCGACGCCGTCCAGGAACTGGCCGACTCCACCGCGCGGCGCGAACTGGCCGCGGTACGCCGGGTGCAGACCACCGTCGTCGAGACCACCACCGCCGCGCTCGCCCACGCCAGGACCGTCCAGGACGTCATCGACGTACTGACGGAGTCCGGCGGCCTGGAGCACCTCGGTGCGAGCGGCCTGGTGATGGGCCTGCTGGAGGCGGGGCGCATCCGGCTGGTCGCCGAGGGGCCCGAGGGCGCCCATGTGCCGGACGTGCGTGTGACACGGGCCGACGAGGAGTACCCGCTGAACGAGGTGGTACGGACGCTCGCCCCGCGCTTCGTGGAGTCCCGCGAGGAGTTCGCCCTCTGCTATCCGGACCTCTGGGAGCACATCCGCGGCTTCGGCATCAACGCCGGCGCCTATCTACCGCTGATCGCGCAGGCCCGGCCGATCGGGGCGCTCGGGCTGCTCTACGGCGACAAGGAGGGCTTCACCGCCGAGGACCGCAATCTGCTGGTGGCCCTCAGCAGCGGCATCGCCCAGAGCCTCCAGCGCGCCGTCCTCTTCGAGCAGGACCACGATCTGGCGGAGGGCCTTCAGCAGGCCATGCTCCCGCGCCGTATCCCCGCCGTGCCCGGCGCGGAGATCGCGGTCCGCTACTGCTCGGCGCGGCTCGGCCGGGACATCGGGGGCGACTGGTACGACATCATCCCGCTGCCCGGCGGCCGGGTCGGGGCCGTCATCGGCGATGTGCAGGGTCATGACACCCACGCCGCCGCCGTGATGGGACAGCTCCGTATCGTGCTGCGCGCGTACGCCGCCGAGGGGCACCCGCCGGCCACGGTGATGGCACGGGCCTCGGTCTTCCTGCACGAGCTGGACACCGACCGCTTCGCCACCTGCATCTACGCGGAGGCCGACCTGTCGACCGGGATGGTCCGGCTTGTACGGGCCGGGCACATCGACCCGCTGCTCAGGGACACCGACGGCTCCTGCCGAGGACTGCCCGTGGCGGGCGGGATGCCGCTGGGGCTCTCGGCGTTCTTCGGGTGGCTCGACTATCCGGTCGAGACCTTCGAACTCGACGCCGGCCAGACCCTGATGCTCTGCACCGACGGCCTGGTGGAGCTGCCCGGCACGGATCTGGACGACGGTATGGAGCATCTGGCCGGGCTGGTACGGGACGGACCGCACGACCTTGAGCTCCTGGCCGACCGGATCTGCGCGGTCATCGACGAGCGGGGCGGCGACGACGACGGCGCCGTCCTGCTGCTGCGGCGCGGCGGAGCCGGGGCCCCGAGCCCCGGCGGGCGGCTCCAGCACCGGGTCGCGCGGGGCGACCCGGAGGGGCTGAGCGTCGCACGGCACATGATCCGGGCGGCGGTGGGCGCCTGGGGGGCCGGCGCCGGCGCGGACGAGATCGAGCTGGCCGCCGACGAGCTGATCACCAACGCGCTGATGCACACCGGGAACGGCGCGGTCGTGAACGTACGGATCCTGTCCGGCGCGGAGCGGCGTCTGCGCGTCGAGGTCGAGGACCGCTCCAGCACCCTGCCGCACCGCCGCGACGCCGGTGAGTCGGGTGTCTCGGGGCGCGGGCTGCTTCTGGTGGATCTGCTCTCGGACGCGTGGGGGGTGGAGTCGCGCGGCAGCGGCAAATGCGTCTGGTGCGAATTCGCCGTCCCTGACCGGCCGTCACCCTGAGCTGCCTCTGAGCGGGCATCACCCCGGATTTCCGTCACACTGTGCGATATGGGTCGTTAAGCGCCTGTGAAGTGAACGTACTTGACCGTAACCGACCAATTGGTGAGGAGCTGTGCCCTCGCAGTGCCTCGCCCCCTAGGACCTGGGGTTCCCTTGACCACCGAGCTGCTGGCACCTATCGATCTGGCTTTCTGGCATCTCGAATCCGCCGACCATCCCATGCACCTCGGCGCGCTCGCCCTCTTCACCGCCGTGCCCGGTGCGGTGGCCGGCGCCGGACTGCTGGAGCTGCTCGCCGCCCGCGCCGCCGCCATCCCCCGGCTGCGGATGCGGGTACGGGACGTCTGGCTCCCGGTCGGCGGCGCCGCCTGGTCGGCCGACAAGGACTTCGACGTACGGCGGCATGTACGGCGGCTGCGGCTGCCCGCCGGGGAGTTCACGGCGCAGGCCGCCCGGCTGGCTGGCGAGCTGATGGAACGCCCGCTGGAGCGCGGTATCCCGCCCTGGGAGATGTACGTCCTGACGCCCGGCGGCCGGGACGCGGTGGCGCCGCGCAAGGGCCGTGGTCCCTGCCCCTTCGCCGTACTGGTGAAGCTCCACCACGCCCTCGCCGACGGTATGCGCGCCGTCTCCATCGGCGCGGGCATCTTCGACCAGATCGCCGACGCCCGGGCCGCCGGGGTCCGCCGGGTCAGGCCGGTGCCGCCCCGGTCCTGGCTGCCCGGGCCCTGGCAGGTGGCGGGCCTGGCCAGGGGCCGGATCGAGGAGCTGGGCCGCGCGGTCGGCATCGGCGCCTCGGTCGTACGGGCCAGCCGGCTCGACCCGCGCGGAACGCCCGCCCTGACCGCCGGGTCCAGCGGTACGCGGCGGCTCGCCACCGCCGTGCTCGATCTGGAGGACGTCCAGCGGATCCGCAGGGCCGCCGGCGGCACCGCCAACGACGTGCTGCTCGCGACAGTGGCCGGGGCGCTGCGGCGCTGGATGCTCGAACGGGGCGAGCGGCTGCCCCCCGCGCCCCCGCGCGCCCTCGTACCGGTCTCCCGGCGCCGCCCCGGCAGCCCGCCCGGCTCGGCCAACCGGCTCTCCGCGTATCTCCTCGGCCTCCCGGTCGGCGAGGCCGATCCCCGGGCCCGGCTCGCGCGGGTCCGCCGGGCCATGGACCGCAACAAGTCGGCGGGCCCGTCGCGCGGCGCGGGCGCCGTCGCCGTGCTCGCGGACCAACTGCCGCCGCTGGCCCACCGGCTCGGGGCGCCGCTGGCGGGCAGCGCGGCCAGGATCCTCTTCGACATCCTGGTGACGAGCGTGCCGCTGCCGCGCTCCACCCTCTCGCTCGGCGGCTGCCCGCTGCGCGAGGTGTATCCGATGGCACCGCTGGCGCGCGGACAGTCCCTGGCGGTGGCGCTGACCACCTACGGCGGGCGCGTCCATGTAGGACTCGTCGCCGACGGCAAGGCCGTACCGGACCTGGACCGGCTGGCGCGCGGGACGACGGACGAACTGGCGGAGCTGCTGCGGGCCACCAGGGAGATCAGACCAGGCCGTTGAGCCCTCTCTGCCCGACCGATAGGTCGGACAGTTCATTCACAAAGAAGCGCAGAAAGCTGCTCCGGAGGTGTTGACGGCACTCAGTCATCCGATGAATATTCGTCGTGATCGACACCAGATCGGATGGTGTCGGCGACGCGGGAGGCGGCGGCGGTATGCGGCACAGCACGCTCGGACGCGGTGCGGTCCGGGTGACCGGACTGTCCTTCGGGGCGGCCGGGATCGGCAATCTCTACACACCCGTCGAACCGGACGACGCCAGGGCGGCCGTCGACGCCGCCTGGGACGTCGGCATACGGTACTTCGACACGGCACCGCACTACGGCCTCGGGCTCTCCGAACGGCGGCTCGGCGAAGCGCTGCGGGACCGGCCGCGTGACACGTACGCCATCTCCACCAAAGTGGGCCGACTGCTCGAACCCGTCCCCGGGGACGGCCCGGCCGGTGACGATCTGGCCCATGGCTTCGCCGTACCCGCCACCCATCGCCGGGTCTGGGACTTCAGCGCCGACGGCGTGCTCCGCAGCATCGAGGCCAGCCTGGAGCGGCTGGGGCTCGACCTGCTCGACATCGTCTATCTGCACGACCCGGACGACCACGCGGAGGAAGCCTTCGGGCAGGCCTATCCGGCGCTGGAGCGGCTGCGCGCCGAAGGGGTCGTGGGCGCCATCGGCGCCGGGATGAACCAGACCGCGATGCTCACCCGCTTCCTCCGCGACACCGACGCCGATGTCGTCCTGTGCGCGGGCCGCCTCACCCTGCTCGACCAGTCGGCGCTCACCGAACTGCTGCCCGAGGCCGTCGCGCGCGGCAGGAGCGTGGTGGTCGGCGGGGTCTTCAACTCCGGGCTGCTCGCCGATCCGCGCCCCGGCGCGACCTACGACTACGCCGCGGCGCCGCCCGGCCTGCTCGACCGCGCCCTGCGGATGGACGCGGTGACACGGCGGTACGGGGTGCCCCTGCGCGCCGCGGCCCTGCACTACCCGCTGCGCCATCCGGGCGTCGCCAGTGTGCTGGTGGGCACCCGGTCGGCGGCGGAGGTACGGGACGCGGCCGAACTGGCCGCCCGTACCGTCCCCGAGGACCTGTGGGCCGAGCTGCGCGCCGAAGGTCTGCTCGGCGAGGAACCGGACGCCGCGGGGACCCCGGCCGAAGGGCTGTCGGCCGGGAACGGAGCGAGGTCATGAGGGTCGCCCTGCACACCACGGTCCGCGCCGACCGGATCGAGGAGTACGAGGCCGCGCACCGCGAGGTGCCCGCCGAACTCACCGCCGCGATCCGCGCGGCGGGCGCCACCTCCTGGACGATCTGGCGCAGCGGCACCGACCTCTTCCATCTGCTGGAGTGCGAGGATTACCCGCGCCTGCTCGCCGAGCTGGACCGGCTGCCCGTCAACGTCGCCTGGCAGGCCAGGATGGCCGGACTGCTCGATGTCCCGCACGACTACTCGGCGGGCGGTGCCGATGCCGCGCTGCCCGTCGTCTGGGAGCTGTGACCGCCGATGACACCGCCGAACACCGCGGGTACCACCAACACCGCGAGTGCCACGGATGCCGCCGATGCCCTGAGCACCGCGGGCATCGTGGACGCCCATCACCACATCTGGGATCTGTCCGTACGTGACCAGGACTGGATCACCGGTCCCGCACTGACGCCGATCCGCCGGAACTTCACCCTCGACGATCTGGAGCCGGAGGCACGCGCCGCCGGAGTGACGGCCACCGTGCTCGTCCAGACCGTCTGTGTGCCGGAGGAGACCCCCGAATTCCTCGCCGCCGCCGACGGCAGTGAGCTGGTCGCGGGTGTCGTCGGCTGGACCGACCTCACCGCGCCCGGGATCGCCGACACCCTCGCCGCGCTGCGCGAACTGCCGGGCGGCGACCGGCTCGTGGGGATCCGCCACCAGGTGCAGGGCGAGTCCGATCCGCGCTGGCTGCTGCGGCGGGACGTGCAGCGCGGGCTCGCGGCGGTCGCCGCCGCGGGGCTCGTGTACGACCTGGTCGTCCTCCCGCACCAGTTGCCCGCGGCGGCGGTGGCGGCCGAACTGCTGCCGGACCTCACGTTCGTCCTCGACCACCTCGGCAAGCCGCCGATCGCCTCCGGCGGCCTCGACCCGTGGGCGGACCACGTCAGGACGCTCGCCGCCCGGCGCAACACCGTCTGCAAGCTCTCCGGCATGGTCACCGAGGCCGACTGGGACTCCTGGACGGCCAACGGGCTCCGTCCGTACGCGGACACCGTCCTGGACGCCTTCGGCCCAGGCCGTCTGATGTTCGGCTCCGACTGGCCGGTCTGCCGGCTGGCCGCCACGTACGGCGAAGTGCTGGACGCGGCGCGGGTGGTGACGAGCGCCCTGAGCGAGCCCGAGCGGGGGGAGATCTTCGCCGGCACGGCACGCCGCGTGTACGGCCTCTGAGCCGGGCCCCGGATCGTACGAGCCGCCGCCACGGACCGCCTGGCGGGGGAACCCGGCCGGGCGGTCACGGCCCAGGACCGCCCCCGGGGCCGTGACCGCCCCCGGACCGGGCCCGGCACGGGCTTCGCCTCGCGTCCGCCGGGAGCGCGGAGCGGCGTTGCGCGGGCCCGGCACCGCTTCACCCGCAGGCCGGTCCCGGGCACCGTCCCGCTCCGGCGCGGCCTTCGCGGACCACGTCCGTCAGCACCACCGCCCCCCCGGCGCCATCCACGCCCCGGCCCGGCCCCTGGATGGCGCGTGTGGTGCTGTCAGGGGCTCTGGACCGGGTCCGATCCCGCGTGGGCCCTGCGGACCGCCTCCGGGTACGGGTCCATGCCCAGCAGCGCCGTCACCGAGCCGGTGGTCAGGCGGTGCCAGGTGGCCGCCCTGCGGAGCATGGCGTGGTCGCCGCCCGGCAGCAGGACCGCGCAGGCCTCCGCGCCCGCCGCCCGTGCCCGGGCCGCCAGTTCGACGGTCTCGCGCGGGTCCGTCACCCGGTCGCGGTCGCCGTGCAGCAGCACCGCGCGGCAGCCCGCGAGCTGCTCCACCGGCTCGCCCCTCGGGCACCAGGGCGCCAGCGCCACCACTCCGCTGACCCGGTCGTGCCCCGCGACCGCCAGGGCCGCGCGGCCGCCCATCGAGTGCCCCACGAGCACCACCGGCACCGGCCCCGCCAGCTCCTCCAGTTCGTCGAGCGCCCGGCGCGCGTCACGGGCCGCGTCGGCGCGCCCGCCGTTCCAGCCCTGGTACCGGTAGCGCACCCGGCCCACCACCACGTCGTACCCGTCGGTGGCCCGCAGCACCGCCCGGCTGAAGGGCCACATCCGTACCCCCGGCGGATTGATCCGGCCCGGCGGCCGCTCGCTCTTCGAACGACCGCCGTGCAGCACCAGGACGGCGGCGCGGGGCCGCGCCGAGGTCCTGTCGAGGACCAGCGCGGACTGGACGGCGGCTCGGCGGTCGCTCACGGGCATGCGGGGCCTTTCTTGAGGCGGACGGGGTCATGGGGCGACCCCTCGTGGTGACACTGCCCCGTGGGCGCGGGGCTCACTGGGCGGTCGCAGGGGGACTGCGGCACGCTGGACGCATGCCGGAAGTACCCGAAGTCGAAGCACTGCGCGAGTTTCTCGACGGCCGGCTCGTGGGCAGGGAGATCGCCCGCGTCCTGCCCCTGACGGTCAATGTCCTGAAGACCTACGATCCGCCGCTCTCCGCCCTGGAGGGCACCACGGTCGGGTCCGTCGCCCGCCACGGCAAGTATCTCGACATCGCCGCGGCCGGCCCGGGCGGCGGCGACCCGCTGCATCTCGCCGTCCATCTCGCCCGCGCGGGCTGGCTCCGCTGGAAGGACTCGTTCCCTCCGCAGCCGCCACGGCCCGGCAAGGGACCGCTCGCCCTGCGGGTCGTCCTCGCCGACGGGGACGGATTCGATCTCACCGAGGCGGGCACCACCAAGCGCCTCGCCGTCCATCTCGTGCGCGACCCGGCCGATGTCCCCGGGATCGCCTCGCTCGGCCCCGATCCGCTCGACGGCTCCTTCGACCGCGCCGCGTTCGCCCGGCTCCTCGCCGGTGAGCGGCGGCAGATCAAGGGGGCGCTGCGGGACCAGCGCCTGATCGCGGGGATCGGCAACGCCTACAGCGACGAGATCCTGCATGCCGCCAAGATGTCCCCGTTCAAACCGGTCAAGAATCTCTCCGAGGACGAGATCACCCTCCTCTACGAAGCCCTGCGCACCACGCTGCGCGAGGCCGTCGAACGCTCGCGCGGGGTGGCCGCGGGGCGGCTCAAGGCGGAGAAGAAGACCGGGCTCCGGGTGCACGGCCGGGCCGGGGAGGCCTGTCCGGTCTGCGGTGACACCATCCGGGAGGTCTCCTTCAGCGACTCCTCGCTCCAGTACTGCCCCACCTGCCAGACCGGCGGCAAACCGCTCGCGGACCGCCGGATGTCCCGCCTCCTCAAGTGACCCGCCTCCTCGCGCGGCGAAGCAACACGGCACTGACGGACCAACGCGGCCCGCCCGCGGAACGTGCCCGCTCAGCCGCTCACGTTCCGCCCGCCGATCGTCACCAGCCGCCGTCCGTCCGCGGCCCGCACCTCGAAGTGGTCGATCTGGCCCGGCCGCAGCGCCGCCCCGCCCCGGGTGACCAGCGCCTCGCCGTCCCCGGCGCGCGCTGCCCAGGTGGTCACCGTCTCCTGGGAGCCGTCCACCCCCACCGCGACCAGCGCGCAGACCCCGGAGGCGCCCGGCCGTACCAGTTCGAGGCCGACATCCGTGCCCCAGCCCGTCTCCGCCGCCGTCACCACGGCCGCCGTGCCCGTCGCCCGGTCGGTGGCGGTCCACCGTACGGCCTGAGCCGGTCCCGGGGCGGTACGGAGCACCGCGAGCGGGCCGCCCACCACGAGCACCGCGGCCGCGGCCACCAGCGCGAGCCGCCGCCCCCGCCGGACGCGCCGCCCGGCGGCGGTGCGCTCCAGCAGCCCGGCCAGCAGCTCCGGGGCCGCGGCGGTGAACGGCGCCACCCCGGGCGGGGTGCGCCGTGCGTACTCGTCGAGCTGCGCCCGTACCCCGCCGAGATCGGCGAGCAGCAGGGTGCACCGCGGACAGTCCATGAGGTGGTCCTCGAAGCGGAAGGCGTCCGGGGGGTCGAGCACGCCCAGCGTGTAGGCGCCCACATCACGATGGAGGTCCAAGGTCCGCATGATGTCTGGTACGGACCGGAGCGCGGAATCATTCAAGCGGGGCAGCCATTGGACGGCCCAGGACCTACACTCCGGCGTCATGCTGCGCGTACTGGCCGTCGACGACGAGGAACCGGCCCTCGAAGAGCTGCTCTATCTGCTCAGGGCCGACCCCCGGATCCGCAGCGCCGAGGGCGCGACCAGCGCGACCGGGGCCCTGCGCCGGATCGGTGACGCGCTCTACGCCGGGCCCGACGGCACCGCCGCCGTCGACGTGGTCTTTCTCGACATCCACATGGCCGGGCTGACCGGGCTCGATGTGGCCAGGCTGCTCGCCGGGTTCGCCGAGCCGCCGCTGATCGTCTTCGTCACCGCCCATGAGGGCTTCGCAGTCCAGGCCTTCGATCTGAAGGCCGTCGACTATGTCCTCAAACCGGTCCGCAGGGAGCGGCTCGCCGAGGCCGTGCGCCGGGTCGCCGAACTGGTCGGGGAGCGCGGTCCCGCGCAGACCCCCGCGGCCGACCAGATCCCCGTCGAACTCGGCGGTGTGATCCGCTTCGTCGCCGTCGACGACATCGCCTACGCCGAGGCGCAGGGCGACTACGCCAGACTGCACACCGACAACGGCAGCCATCTGGTACGGATTCCGCTCACCACCCTGGAGGAGCGCTGGCGGGCCCGCGGTTTCGTACGGATCCACCGCCGCCATCTCGTCGCGCTGGCCCGGATCGACGAACTGCGGCTGGACGCGGGCGCGATGAGCGTCCGCGTGGGGGACGCGGAGCTGGCCGTGAGCCGCCGCCACGCCCGCGCCCTGCGGGACCTTCTGATGCGGCAGGGCGGGCGCTGACGACACGGCCCGGGCAGGCGCTGACCAGGGCCTTCCCCCGGGATCGCCGGTCTGCGTACACTCCGGGCCCTACTGTCCGGCACGGTGGTCCGGCAGGGGTGGTATCGCACGGCGGCATCCCGCGACGGAACCGCGGGCCGCGACGGGGAGGAGAGACCATGACCGGCGAGTCCCGGCAGCCCGCGCCCCGGCGCGAGGTCGTCACCGGTGAACCCCGTCGCGTACGGCCGCTGCCCCGCTACCGCGCCCAGGCCGAGATCGAGGAGCAGACCGCGCTCGGCGACGCCTATGTCCGCTCCCTGATGCGGGGTCAGCTCCGCGCCGGACTCACCGCGTTCGCCGTTCTCGCGCTGGTCGTCGGCACCCTGCCGCTCGCCTTCGCCGCGCTGCGCGACGCGACGGCGGTGTGGGTGGTGCTCGGCTTCGCCGCCTATCCGCTGCTCACCCTGCTCGCCTGGTGGTACGTACGCCGGGCCGAGCGCAACGAGCGTGACTTCGCCCGGCTGGTGAAGGGCCGGCCCGTTCCGTGAACCAGAGCTATACCGTGACCGCCGTCGCCCTCGTCGTCCTCGCCACCGTCCTCGTCGGCGGCTTCGGGCTGCGGATCTCCCGTACCACCTCCGACTTCTACGTCGCCTCCCGCACGGTGGGACCCGGGCTCAACGCCGCCGCGATCAGCGGTGAGTACCTCTCGGCCGCCTCCTTCCTCGGGGTCGCGGGCCTGGTGCTGCTGCACGGCCCCGACATGCTCTGGTACCCGGTCGGCTACACCGCCGGCTATCTGGTGCTGCTGGTCTTCGTCGCCGCCCCGCTGCGCCGCTCCGGGGCGTACACACTCCCCGACTTCGCCGAGGGCCGGCTCGAATCCCGGGCGGTGCGCCGGCTCGTCAGTGTGTTCGTGGCCGGGGCGGGCTGGCTCTATCTGGTGCCCCAACTCCAGGGCGCGGGGCTGACCTTGGCGATTCTCACCGGCGCGCCCGACTGGTTCGGCGGGGTGCTGGTCGCGCTGGTCGTGGTGGTCGCGGTGGCGGCGGGCGGGATGCGCAGCATCACCTTCGTCCAGGCCTTCCAGTACTGGCTCAAGCTCACCGCCCTGCTCGTACCGGCGCTGTTCCTGCTGCTGGCCTGGCAGGGCGACGGCCGGCCGCGCGTCGATCTCGATCTGGCGAGCGCCGTCGCGGGCCGCGCCGACCATCCGCTCTACGCGACCTATGGACTGATCGTGGCGACCTTCCTCGGCACCATGGGCCTGCCCCATGTCGTCGTCCGCTTCTACACCAGCCCCAACGGCCGGGCCGCGCGCCGCACCACCCTCTTCGTACTGGCACTGATCGGCGCGTTCTATCTGCTGCCGCCCGTGTACGGCGCGCTCGGCAGGCTCTACGTACCCGAACTGCCCTACGGTACGAACGCCGACGCCGCCGTGCTGCTGCTGCCGGAGCGTGCGATCGGCGGTCTCGGCGGGGCGCTGCTGGGCGCGCTGGTCGCGGGCGGGGCCTTCGCCGCGTTCCTGTCCACCGCCTCCGGGCTGACCATGGCGGTCGCGGGGGTCCTCACCCAGGACGTCCTTCCGTCGCGCGGTGTACGGCACTTCAGGCTGGCCACCCCGCTCGCCATGGCCGTACCGCTCGGCGGGTCCCTGCTGATCACGGGTATGCCGGTGGCGGACTCGGTGGGGATGGCCTTCGCGGTCTCCGCGTCGTCGTTCTGTCCGCTGCTGGTGCTGGGGATCTGGTGGCGGCGGCTGACCCCGCCGGGGGCGATCGCGGGGCTGCTGCTCGGCGGCGGGCTGTCGTTCGCCGCCACGGTGATCACGGTGAGCGGGGCGGTACGGTCGGGCTGGCCGCACGCGCTGCTGGCCTGGCCCGCCGTGTGGTCGGTGCCGGTGGGCTTTCTCGCGATGATCCTGGTGTCCCTGGCCACCCGGGGCCGGATACCGCCCGGTACCAACGCCGCCATGGCGCGGTTCCACCTCCCGGAGGCCCTGATGCCCAGCGGCAAGGGAGGCGTCCGATGAGCGGAGCCGCCCTCGCGGTGCTGATCGTCCTCGGCCCGCTGCTGCTCGCGGGCGGCTTCCTCCTCGGCCGCCGTACCGCCCGCCCCGAGCGGACCAGCGATGTCGGCACGCCCGTCGAGCACGCCACCTTCGAGACACTGCACACCGCCTCGCTCGCCACCCCGCCGCTCAGGGCCGGGCTCACCGAGGAGAGCGCGCGCAAGGCGGCCCGCCGGCTCCGCTCCCTGCTCGGCACCGACGCGCTCTGTCTCACCGACCGGGAGCGCGTCCTCGCCTGGGACGGCCTGGGCGAGCACCACGGCAAGCATGTGATGGACCATGTCCAAGGGCTGCTGGGCAGTGGCCGGTACACCGCCTTCGCCAGCGGCTGCGGCGATCTCGACTGCCCGCTGCGCTGGGGCGTGGCGGCCCCGCTCACCGTCGACCACCGGGTGCTCGGCACCCTAGTCGCCTACGCGCCGAGGGAGTCGGCGGTGCTCGCCAGGGCGGCCGGAGAGGTCGCCCGCTGGGTCTCCGTACAGCTCGAACTCGCGGAGCTGGACCGCTCCCGCACCCGGCTGATCGAGGCCGAGATCAAGGCCCTGCGCGCCCAGATCTCCCCGCACTTCATCTTCAACTCCCTCGCCGCCATCGCCTCGTTCGTCCGAACCGACCCCGAGCGCGCCCGTGAACTCCTCCTGGAGTTCGCCGACTTCACCCGCTACTCGTTCCGCAGGCACGGCGACTTCACCACCCTGGCCGACGAACTGCACTCGATAGACCAGTATCTGGCGCTGGTACGGGCCCGGTTCGGTGAGCGGCTCTCGGTCACCCTCCAGGTCGCGCCCGAGGTGCTGCCCGTCGCGATGCCCTTCCTCTGCCTCCAGCCGCTGGTCGAGAACGCCGTCAAGCACGGCCTCGAAGGAGCGGTCACCACCAGCCGTATCACCATCAGCGCACTCGACGCCGGGGCCGAGGCCGAGGTGGTCATCGAGGACGACGGGGTCGGCATGGAACCCGACCGGCTGCGCCGGATCCTGCGCGGCGAGGGCGGCGCGTCCACCGGGATCGGCCTGCTCAACGTGGACGAACGGCTGCGCCAGGTGTACGGGGACGAGTACGGCCTGGTCATCGAGACGGGCGTGGACGCCGGGATGAAGATCACCGTACGGATCCCCAAGTACCGCGCGGGCGTGCACGGCACCTGAGGGGTCCGGGGGCCGGAGCCGTCCGGGGCGGAACCGGAGGCCCCGGCGGGGTCAGTGGCGGGGTCAGTACAGATGTGTGGCCAGATGCCCCAGCGGCAGCCCGAGCTGCCAGGCCGGTGTCCACACCTGAGGCCCTTCCGCCTCCCCGGCCGGGCCGCCGGCTCCGTCCGGGAACCGGTCGGCGCGCGCGGGCCCCATGGCGTCGAGATCGGCCGCCAGCAGCTCCGTCTCCTCCAGCCACCGCCAGGCGGCCCCGGCCAGCTCCAGATCCGGATCGCAGTTCCGCGAACCGGATTCGAAGGCCGCTGCCTCCAGCCGGTCCAGCCGCGCGCAGACCCAGTCGCGCCAGCTCGTTCCGTACGCAGTCAGCGAGCGCCACTCGTCCATCCGGGCCACGACGCGGGGACCGGCCGCCGGTCCTTCGGAGAGAAAGATGGTCAGGGCCAGCGCGTCCCGGCCGGCCCGGTACTCCAGAGTCGTGGGGGGCATCAGATCGCCGGTGCGCAGCAGTTCGTCGGCGATGTACTCGGCGTACATCCAAGCCATGGGCACCAGCAGACCGCCACCCGCCCCTTCGGTACATTCCGGACGCATTGCTTTTCCGCCTTCCTTCCCCCGAAGCCTGCTTCAGGGAGCATTGAACCGGCGGCGGCCGCCCCGCGTGGCCAGAAGGGCAGGATCGGACGGCGGACGGGAGCGGATTGTGACGGGTGTGGCCGGCGGTGCCGCGGACGGCGGTGGAACGGGGGATTCCGGCGAGGGAACGGCCGGTTCGGGCCCCTGCCCCGGCCCGTCGCGCCCGGCGCCGGAGGGTCCGCCGGTGGCGCCGGGCGGTGGTCCGGAGGGTCCGGGCGGTCGGGGACCGGGGGGTGCGCATGTGCGCGCGCTGCTCGGCGCCTATGTGCTCGGGGCGCTCGCGCCGGCGGAGGACCGGCGCGTCACGGACCATCTCGCCGACTGCGACCCGTGCGGCGCGGCCTACCTGGAGGTGGCCGACACCCCGTCGCTCCTCGCGCTCTGCGACGAGGACGACCTGCTGTAGCCGGGCAGCGAGCGGGCCAGCGCCCTTAGCGCGTAGTACGAGCGGGACTTGACCGTGCCCTCGGGTATCCCCAGCGTTCGCGCCGTCTCGTGCACGCTCAGCCCGCGGAAGTAGATCTGCACCAGCACCGCCCGGTGCTCCTGGCTCAGCGCCTTCACCGCCTCCCGTACATCGAGCACCGCGACCGCGCTCTCCGTGGGGTCCTCCGGATCGGGCGTGGCCGCGAGTATCCCGTCGCTGACCTCGAAGGGCCGGGCCAGCCGCGACCTGCGTGCGTCGATCGCGAGCCTGCGGCCGACGGTGAACAGCCAGGGCCGCATGGAGTCGAAGGGCCCGTCGAACGCCTCGGGGTGCTGCCAGGCCCGTACGAGCGTCTCCTGCACCAGATCCTCGGCGCGCTGCCGGTCCCCATGGGTCAGACCCAGCAGGAAGTTCAGCAGGGCGGGCCCGTGCGCGCGCTGGAGCTCCGCCAGTGCCCGCTCGTCGGTCGTCTCCGTGGCCGTCGCGGTGGTCATCGTGAACGCCCTTTCCCGTCGGGGTCGCTGTGCTGCGGAGGGGCCGCCGCCTGCCGTATCCGAGCGCATGGCGGCGCCGAGGGACAGACGGAGCGCAGGGCTCTGCGACGAGCGGTCGCTCACTGCGACGAGTGGTGCGGCGAACGGTCGTGCGGCGGCGTTCGGTCCCTTTCCTTCGCCTTGTCGGCTTGGCGACTTGACATCCATTTATATGACTATATGGATTCATTGCGTTGGTATCACCGAATGATCCTCGGAAGACGGAGTACGGCCATGACCAAGCGCATGCGACAGGGAGCGGTCGCCGCCGCCGTGGTGCTCCTCGGAACCGCGGCAGCCTGCGCGGGACCCGAGCGGCCCCCCACCCCCGACCGGCCGCACCACGGCCCCGCCGCGGACGGCGCCGCTCCGCACCGCGGATTCACCCTTGTCGCCTCCGGCGACGTCCTTCCGCACGACTCCGTCATCGACCAGGCGGAGTCCGACGCGGAAGGCGAGGGCTATGACTTCGCGCCGATGTTCGCCGCGGTGAAGCCGGTCGTCTCCGGCGCGGACGTGGCGATCTGCCACATGGAGACGGTGTACGGCGAGGAGGGCGGGCCGTTCAGCGGCTATCCGTCCTTCGTGTCCCCGCCGGAGGTCGCCCAGGGCCTCAAGGACACCGGCTACGACTCGTGCTCCACCGCCTCGAACCACAGTCTGGACGACGGGGCCGACGGGGTGCGCCGTACCCTCGACGCCCTCGACAAGGCGGGCGTCCGGCACGCGGGCTCGGCCCGCTCGGTCGCCGAGTCCATGCGCCCGGCCCTGATGAAGGCGGGCGGTGCGAAGATCGCCCAGCTCGCGTACACCTTCGACACCAACGACAACCCGTTCCCCGAGGACCAGCCGTGGGCGGTCGGTCTCATCGACGACGAGCAGATCGTCGCCGACGCCCGCGCGGCCCGGACCGCCGGGGCCGATGTCGTCGTGGTGAGCATGCACTGGGGCACCGAGTGGCAGACCGAGCCCGACGAGCAGCAGATCGCCCTGGGCAAGAAGCTCACCGCCTCCCGCAGCGGCGGCCGGCCCGACATCGACCTGATCCTCGGCACCCACGCGCATGTCCCGCAGCCGTACGAGAAGGTCAACGGCACCTGGATCATCTACGGAATGGGCGACCAGGTCGCCGGCACGATGACCAATGACGACGGCGAGCTGGACGACCGCGGCAACCACGGCTCGATCGGGCGCTTCACCTTCGCGCCGCCCGCGGAGAAGGGCGGACGCTGGCAGGTGAAGAAGGCCGAGTTCATCCCGCAGATGATGGACCTGGACACCCTGCGGGTGGTCAATCTGCCGGAGGCGGTACGGAGCGATCCCGGGCGGGAGGACTACCGCGAGATCCAGTCTGACATCAGCGAGGCGGTCCTCAGCCGCGGCGCCAAGGCGGCCGGGCTGAGGATGGGCCGCTGACGCGGCGGGAGTCGCCGGTCGGGCGGCCGGGGAAACGGCACCGCGGAAGCCCCTCAGTGACCCGCTGGGGGGCTTCTCCGGGTCCCGGCGCTCCGGGTGTCACGGCCCTACGGGACGACCGTCACCGGCCAGCGGCCCGCCTTGACCAGGCGTACCGCCACCGAGCCGATGATCCGGTGCCCGGCCGATTCCGAGGCGCCCACCACGACCGCGTCGGCCTTCAGCTCGTCGGCCGCGGTGACCAGCCCGTTGTACGGGTCGCCATGGAAGGTGTGGAACTCCCAGCGGACGTCCCAGACGTCCTTGACCCGCTCTATCCCCTCCCGGATCTCCTGCATGAGCCCCTCGGCGATCTCCCCGGTCGTGTCCGCGACGGGGGCGCCCAGGGCCGCGCCCGCCGCGAGCACCGGCTGCACGTAGACGATGGCGAGCAGCGCGTTCTGCCGCCGGGCGAGACCGCCGGCGTACGAAGCCGCGCGGAAGGAGGACTTCGACCCGTCCACGCCGACGACGATCACCTTCGGGCCGTCGGTACCGCGTTCGAATCTGGTGGGCTGCTGGGTCACGGACGCAGGCTATCCGTTTCCGGCGCCGGGGGCCCTTGGGGGGCCGCTGTGATCGGCCGCGATTGTGGCCGGACCGGGCATCCGTGAGAGACTTTCGCTCCCTTTGGCGCAGGGTGTCCAGGGCCGTCCCGGTGCTCATCCCATCGGGTGCTTTCACCCGGCTTCGGGGTGTTGCTGAGCGGTGGGAACCATCCGCCGTGCGAGCCATTGGTCATGAAAAAGGATCAGATGATTCCGGGTCGGCGTGCTGTCCTGCGGGTCGCCGCCTGCCTCGGCGCCGCCCTCGTCGCCCGGATGTTCACCGCGGGCCAGGCCCAGACGCCCGGCCCCCCTGTGGTTCCGGCCCCGCAGGCGGGTGCCAAGGAAGCCGTGGAGGCGGCGGGCGCGAAGGCGAGCCCCCCGCTCAAGCCCTCCGCGTACCGGCTCCAGCCCATGACCGAGGGGCCCCCGCTCGGCCTGCGCAGAGCCTTGCCGCCGGTACGCAAGAAACCCATCCTGAACCTGCCGGAGCTGGGCAGGAGCATGGTGCTCACCTTCGACGACGGGCCCGACCCCCGCTACACCCCGAGCATCCTGCGCACCTTGCGCACCTATGACGTCCGGGCGATGTTCTTCGTCTGCGGCGGGCAGGTCGAGGAGTATCCGGACCTGCTGCGGGCGATCGCCGACGACGGGCACGTGGTGTGCAACCACACCTGGACCCATCCGCTGGTGCCCAGCCTGCGCCCGTCCGCCATCCGCAAGGAACTGGGGCGTACGTGCGACGTCATCGAGAAGACCGTGGGCACCGCGCCGCTCTGGTACCGGGCACCGTACGGCGCCTGGAACAAGCACTCCTTCGAGATCGGCGCCGAACTGGGCATGGAACCCCTCGCCTGGACCGTCGACACCCTCGACTGGAACACCCCGGGCACCAAGTCGATCGTCGACAAGGTGCTGGACGGCGCGGGCCCGGGGGTGGTGGTGCTGTCGCACGACGCGGGCGGCAACCGTTCGCAGAGCGTGGCGGCGCTCCGTACCTATCTGCCCAAGCTGCTGAAGAGCGGCTACCGCATCGCGGTGCCGCACCGATGAGACGGCGGGCCGGATGACAGACACCCCCTGGGCCGCACCCCCGGACATGCGCCGGGAGGGGCACCGGGAGATACGCACCATACGCACCGATGGGCCGGCCGGCCCGAGTGAGCCGGCCGGCCCCAGTCATTTCCCGCATCCTGCATTTCCCGCATCCTGCGGTGTGGCGAGGGCCGGTCCGTACCGGCGCGTCCGGTCCGCCTCGGCCCGCGCGTCCCGGTCAGCGTGTCCCGATCAGACGGGCGAAGACGACGACATTGCCCGCGTACCCGTTGGACTTCGAGTAGCCGCCGCCACAGGTGATCACCCGCAGCTCGGCATGGCCGGTGTCGCCGTAGACCCGGGCGCCGGGGAAGCCGTTCTTGGCGAAGACCTCGACCCCGTAGATCTCGAACACCGCGGTCCGGTTGTCGAACCGGGTCACCTCGATGTGCTGGCCCTTCTCCAGCGAACCCAGGGCGTAGAAGACGGCCGGTCCCGCCTGGTTGTCGACATGGCCCACGACCACCGAGGTGCCGCGCTGGCCCGGCGCGATGCCGTTCTGGTACCAGCCTGCGAGATTGGGGTCCTGCGGCGGCGGGGCCGCGATCCAGCCGTCCGAGTCGAGCCCGACATCGACGACCGGGGTGTCGACCTTGATCGCCGGGATGCGCAGCCGCGACATCGGGGCGTACGGCAGCGGCTTCACGATCGGCATCGTGTGCGCGGCCGCCGCGGCCGGGTCCGGACGCCCGAGACCGGCCGCCGAGGCGGGCTGCGGCGGCCCCAGCGAGACATCCAGCCCGTTGCGCATCAGGGCGATACCGGTGAGCATGACGAGAGCCAGAACGCCCCAGGGCGACCGCAGTCTCGACTCCGGAGCGTAATGGTCCTTGGCCATAGTTCTCCCTTCGGCATAGTTCTCCCTTCGGGGGGATGCTCGCACGGTAAGCGCGCCGGTCCAGGTCCGCGATCAGAGGCGGGCGAACGGGTGGCGGAACCCTTCGCGCTGACCCATCCGAGTAATCGGCATATAAAAATCTCTGACGGTCGGTGACCTGCGCCTCCATCGGGCCGGGCGGCCTCCGGTCGGCGTGTCGGCTCACCGGGGTGGACCAGTGCCGAAGTGCGACGATGGGGTCGCGCGGTGATGGTTCGTCATGGAAGGCGTACTCGTCGAATCTCCCGGAGCACCGCTTTGGGGCGTCTTCCGCTGGAGGTTCAACGATGCGTGCTTCACGCGCTCTCGCGGTGTCCGCGGCCGCCTGCGCGGCCGTGGCGTTCTCCGCCCCACTGGCCGCCGCCACGGACGGTCCGAGGAATGTCACCGTCAATCCGTTCTCGGTCCACCAGGGCGGCAGGATCGAGATCACCGTCCAGGGCTGCGGCCACGGCGGGACTGTCACGTCCAACGCCTTCCGGCGGGTCGAGCTGTCGGTCAATCCGTCGGGGCACTCCAGGGCGGTGGCACGGATCCACGACGACGCCACGCCCGGCCGCTACAACCTCGCCGTCAAGTGCAGTGACAACAACCGGGTCGAGACCCACCAGTTCGAGGTGCTCGCGGGGCGCGGCGCACTCGGCGGGCTCGGCGGTTCCATCGGCCCCAGCTCCACGGAGATGGCGGTCGGCGGCGGGCTGGTCGCCACGGCGGCCGTCGGCGGTTCCCTGTTCCTCGCGCGCCGCCGTCGGCTCACCGGTGCGGGGGTCTGACCGGCCGTACGGTCCGGTCCTCGCGGGGGCCGGAGCGCCCCGCATGCCCGTCACCCCGAGTCCAGGCGGAGGACTCGGGGCGACGGGATTCCTGGCTGCCTTCCGGGCGGAGGACCGGACGGGGGGTGGCACTGGCCGGTGCGCGGTCAGTGGCCACGGTGCTCCGCCCGCCGCCGGATGGCGTAGACGGTCCCCGTGATGCCGGCCACCACCAGCGCCGTACCGGTGAGGATCTCGGCCATGTTCATCCCGCCGATGCTGCCGCCGAGGCCGCCCCTGACCCCGCCGGGCGAACTGACGGTGCCCGCGGGCGCCGGTACGGCCGCGGAGGTCCCCGTGGTTCCGGTGGTCCCCGTGGGCACCGGTACGGGGGCCGGTGTCCTGGCGGAGTTGGAGACGGCGAGGGTGGTCTTCGCCGAGACGCCGTTGCAGGTGAAGGTCACCTCGTACCGCGCGCCCGCCTTGGCGTCCCAGTCGACGGTGGCCGTCGCCGTGCGGCCGGACGGGATGGTGACGGTGTCGAAGACCCCGGAGGAGGCGGTGGCGGGCGTGCTGCACTTGGTGACGGCCAGCGTCACCCGGCCACCGGGCGCGACCGTGGACGGGGTGATGCTGTATCCGAACGGCGCGTCGGCGGCGACCGCGGCGTCGGCAGCAGGTGCGGTCAGGGCGAATGCGGCCACTCCCAGCAGAGCGGCGGACGCGGCACGTATCGCTCGCATGGTGAATCCTCCGGGTCCCGGGGAGCAGCGGCGGAACCGGTTTCCGCACATGTCGGCGAATGCTCCTCGTTGCCAGAAACGCTAAGAGCGCGTTATCACACCCGCGATCGCTGGCGGGCGAATGGGGCACGGGTGTCCCTCGTACGGAGGACACCCGTGTCCGGTACGGCCCTCTTGACGGCCGATCTGTTCAGCCTCCTGCCTGCGGGAACAGATCCAGGAAGGGCGCCGCGGTCGCGGCGATCCCACGGCCGTACGGCGCGTCGAAGTCCCAGATGAGGAAGAGCAGGAAGGCGATCAGGGCGCTGAAGAGCCCCGCCAGCAGCAGTTCACGGAACGTACGGCGGATCTGGAGCACGAAGATCAGCCCCACCGTGACCACCGCGCCGGTGATCAGACCGAACCAGACCACCCCCGGCATCGTCGCCCCCGCGTTCCCGCCGCGCGCCCCTCTGGCGTCGTCGGCGGCGGCCACCTCGTCCACCAGCGGCTGGTACGCCTGCCCCTCCAACTCGGTCTTCGGGGCGTACCGCGTGACATCGCGCCGCAGTTGGTCGAACAGCCGGGTGCCCTCCGCGCTGAGGGCCTCGTGCTTGGCCATGTACGGCCATTCACGGTCGACGACATACGACACGTACGCGTCGACGTCGTCGCGGATCCGGTCCCTGACCGCGGCCGGATAGACCTGGACCCGCTGCCGGATCTCGTGCAGGGACTGGGCCTCCTGGCGTACGGACTCCTGAGCGGCGCCGCGGCCCTCCCAGACACCGGCGATCGCCAGGCCCAGCACGATCGCGTAGATCACGCCGATCATCATCGTCATGTACTCCATGACGTCCGGTGTCCCGGAGGGATCGTCGTCGTCCGGCACACGGCGGTTGTTGATGACGACGATGGTGAGGACGACCGCGCAGGCGGCGGCCATCGCGATGCTCAGGACGAGCCATTCCGACATGGATTCTCCGTGGATCAGCGGGAGCGGGGACGCAGGACGGCGACGGCCAGGACGGCGGGGGCCGTGATGAGGAGCATCAGCGAGACCAGCGAGGGCCCTCCGCCGGGCTGCTCACGGGTCGCCTTGCGGTACGCGGGCAGGGGCACCCGGGACGGCGAGGGGCTCGCCGAGGGAGTCGGCTTGGCGGACGGCCGTACCGGGCTCGGGTCCGGGGCGGGCGGCGACTTCCGTACCGGCACGGGCGTCGGCGGAACGGGCCGCGGCCTGGCGGCGGGCCGGACGGGCACCGGCGGCTTGGGCGTGACAGTCGGGGTCGGCGGAGGTGCCGGCTTCGGTGTCGGCCGGGGCGACGGCGTCGGCGGTGCGGGCGGCTCCGGAGGCGTGGGAGTCGGAGGCGGCGGCGGTGGCGAGGGGGACGGCGTCGGCGAAGGCGACGGCGAAGGCGACGGGCTGGGCGGCTCCGGCGTCGGCGATGGTGTCGGGGTCGGCCTCGGGCAGTGGTGGCCGCCGACCGACACGGACACCACGAGATGGTGTCCATGGGGACCCACCGAGGCGTACACGCAGGTATGCGCCGCGGCAGGCGTGGGCACGGCCGACAGCCAAAGGAGTGCGACGGCAGCCGACAGCCGTCCGACGAGCGATCCATACACGGCAGGAGCCTGTTCCCCGGTCGGCCGCGGCACGCCGGAAGGCCCTTGGATTCGCCCGTTTGGGGGATTTGGGCTCCAGCAGGTTTGAGCGCCGGAAGTTTTTTCCGGTCGCGTTGAACGCTGCGGTGCTTCCGGCCCGTACTTAGGGCCATGAACGGCGCACCCAGGCGCATCAACTGGCTTACGGACAACGGGAGTTGACATGAACACCTGGCGGAACGCCTCGCTCGCGGTGACCGCGGCGGCCGTACTGGCCCTGACGACGGCGTGCGGTCAGGAGCAGGGCACCGAGACCGGTCTGTCCGTCGGCGCCGCCAAGCCGGCCGACGCCGGCTACGGAGCGGACGGCGGCTACGGCACCGACACGGGCGCCGCGGTGGCCAAGAAGGCGGGTCAGCTCGCCGTGTGGGACAGCAAGGAACTCGGCGAAGTCGTCACCGACAGCGAGGGGTTCACGCTCTACCGCTTCGACAAGGACACGGCCGAGCCGCCCACCTCGAACTGCGAGGGCGACTGTGCCACCGCCTGGCCCGTGGTCTCCCCCGACGGAGCCAAGGCCGCGCCCGGCACCGACCCCTCGCTGCTCGGCGAGATCACCCGCGCCGACGGCACCAAGCAGCTCACCATCGCGGGCTGGCCGATGTACCGGTACGCGAAGGACACCAGCCCCGGCGACGCCAACGGCCAGGGCGTGGGCGGCACTTGGTTCGCCTCTGCCCCCGACGGCAAGAAGGCCGCACCCGCCGACGCCTCCGGTGCCGGCTCGGACGACGAGGTGACCGCCGGTGATCTGCCCGGCCTGTCCGTCCGCAAGGACCCCAAGCTCGGCGACATCGTGGTGGATTCACAGGGAATGACGGTGTACCGGTTCAAGAAGGACACCGCGTGGCCGATGTCGACGGCCTGCACCGGCGAGTGCCTGGACAAGTGGCCGGTCGTCGAACCGGTCGACAAGAATGACACCGAAGGCATCACCAAGAAGGGCTTCGTGACCTTCGACAGGCCCGATGGAATCAAGCAGCAGACCATGGACTGCTGGCCGCTCTACACCTTCAGCGGCGACACAAAGCCGGGCGACACCAATGGTCAGGGCGTGGGCGGCACCTGGTACGCGGTTTCCCCGAATGCCAAGCTGGTCGGAGCGCCCAAGTAGTCCCCACACCGTGCTCCGGCCCCACCGGTCCGCCGTCGCGCCCCTCCCGCGCGACGGCGGATCTGCCACGCACCACCGGCGTGTGACCAAGAACGGATCGCTAATTTCCGTTTGGGCTCGCTCTCCTGGCGGGCGATCAGTAGCCTCGGCTCGAACAACCGGCCAGATACTTGGCCGCGACCCGTGGCTACGTGTTGGAGACATCGATGGAGCGTCCCGCCTGGGCCCCGCGAGGCATCGACATATCGGTGCCGAGCGTTTCCCGCATTTACGACTACTATCTGGGCGGTTCGTACAATTTCGAGGTGGACAGGGAAGCCGCGCGCAAGGCAATGGAGTTCGTGCCGGGGCTGCCCAAGATCATGAAGTCGAACCGGGCGTTCATGCGCCGCGCTGTCGAATTCGCCCTGGCCGAAGGCGTCTCCCAGTTTCTCGACATCGGTTCCGGCATTCCCACCTTCGGTAATGTCCATGAAGTCGCCCAGGCCGCGCACCCCGAAGCCCGGGTCCTTTACGCCGACCACGACCCCGTCGCCGTGGCCCACAGCCGGGCGGTGCTCGAAGGCAATGAGAACGCCGCCGTCGTGAACGCCGATCTCCGCAAGCCCGGCGAGCTCCTGAGCAGTCCCGAGGCGCTCCGACTCCTGGACACCGAGCGGCCGGTGGCCCTGCTGCTCGTCGCCGTCCTGCACTTCCTGGAGGACGCGGACGACCCGTACGGCGCGGTGGCCGAACTGCGCGACGCGCTCGCGCCCGGCAGCCTGATCGTCCTCACCCACGCCTCGTACGACCGCCTTCCGGTGCCGCGCGAGCAGGCGGGCGGCGCGGTCGACGTCTACCGCGACATCCGCAGCCCGCTGGTGATGCGGACCCGTGAGGAGACCGCCCGGTTCTTCGACGGCTTCGAGCTGGTCGAACCCGGTCTGGTGGCCATGCCCGAGTGGCGCCCCGAATGCCCCGTCGCCCAGGAGGACCCGTACGCCTTCGCGGGCTTCGCCGGAGTGGGACGCAAGGCGTGATGGTGCCGTCGCAGCCGGCGGACTCCGCGGCGGCTCCGGACGGCCCGGAAGACAGACTCAGACGGTTCGCCACGATCTGGAGCCGGGCGGTCTTCCCCGCCGCGGCCACGTCCCTGACCCGCCCCGAGTTCGAGACCCAACTGGCGCCCCTGGCCCGGGAGCTGAAGGACGCGCTGCACGCGCGCCCCTTCGACACCGCGCCCGCGGCGCGCGTCGGCGCCGCCCTGGTGGCCGCGCACTGCACCGACCCCGAGGCGCTCACCCGTACCCTCGGCGTCGTCGACTCGTACCTGGTCCTGTACTGCGGTACGGACGAGCTGCCCGTCGAGGAGAGCCGGGCCCGCTGCGCCCGCCTCCAGCACTCCCTCGCCGCGGGCTTCGCCCAGGCACTGCGCGAGCGCACCCTCGCCGAGCAGGAGGCCATAGCCCGCTCCGCGCTCTCCGCGCGCAGCCAGGCCGAAGAGGCGCTGCACGCCACCGAGACCCGCTTCCGCGCGGTGTTCGAGGGCGCGGCCTTCGGAATCGGCATCGCCGACCTCGAAGGCAATGTGCTGGAGGTCAACGACACCCTCACCGAGATGTTCGGCGGACTCGAACACCATGTCCGCAGCAGGAACGTGAGCGAGTGGGGCCACCCCGAGGACGTACCGCACTTCTGGCGGATGTACGGGGAGCTGGTCCGCGGCGAACGCGAGCACTTCCGCGCCGAGAAGCCCTTCTACCGCAATGACGGCACCGTCCTCTGGACCAATCTGACGGTCTCACTGCTCCGGGACGCCGAGGGCACCCCGCAGTACCAGCTCGCGCTGATGGAGGACACGACCGAGCGGCGGCTGCTCAATCTGCGGCTGCGGTACGAGGCCACGCACGACGCCCTGACCGGACTGCCCAACCGGACCCTGTTCTTCGAGCGGCTGGAGAAGACCCTCTCCGCCGCCGAGAGCGCCCGCTTCGGCCTCTGCTACCTCGATCTCGACGGCTTCAAGGCGATCAACGACAGCCTGGGCCACGCCTCGGGTGACCGGCTGCTGGTCGAGGTCGCGGACCGGCTCCAGAGCTGCGCGACCGCGCCCGGCGAGATGGTGGCCCGGATCGGCGGCGACGAGTTCGTGGCGCTGACCACAGGACCCGACACCGAGCGCGCGGTGGCCGATCTCGCCTCCCGGATCCTGGGCGCGCTGGCGACCCCGATCCTGCTGGACGGCCGGGAGTTCACCGTACGGGGCAGTATCGGCGTCGTGGAGGGTCTCGCCGCCGAACACAGCCCCGCCGAGGTGCTGCGCAGCGCGGACATCACCATGTACCGGGCCAAGGCGGCGGGCGGCAACCGCTACGAGCTGGCCGACCCGGAGGCCGACGCCCGGGCCATCACCCGGCACGGACTGACCACCGCGCTGCCGGCCGCCCTGGAGCGCGGCGAGTTCTTCATCGAGTACCAGCCGCTGGTCCATCTCGACGACGGGACGGTGCACGGCGCGGAGGCGCTGGTGCGCTGGTCGCATCCGCAGCACGGGGTGCTCGGCCCGGACCGGTTCATCCCGCTCGCGGAGCACACCGGCCTGATCGTGCCGCTCGGGCGCTGGGTGCTGGAACAGTCCGTACGGCAGGCCATGTTCTGGCACCAGACGCTCCCCGAGGGCACGCTCGGCGGACCGCTGCGGATCAATGTGAACCTCTCCCCGGCCCAGCTCCACCACCCCGGGCTCGTCGCCGACACGGTGGAGGTGCTGGAGCGGATCGGTCTGCCGCCGGGCTCGCTCTGCCTGGAGGTGACCGAGTCGGCGCTGATCGGTGCCGACGAGGACCTGCTCAAGCCGCTGCGCCAGCTCGCCGAGATGGGCGTCGACATCGCGCTCGACGACTTCGGGACCGGCTACTCGAACCTGGCCAATCTGCGCAGGCTGCCGGTGAGCGTGCTCAAGCTCGACCGCTCCTTCACCCAGGGGATGCAGCAGCACCCGGCCGACCCGGTCGATCTGAAGATCGTGGAGGGGATCGTCTCACTCGCGCACAGCCTGGAGCTGGCGGTCACGGTCGAGGGTGTGGAGACCGGGGCGCAGGCGGAGCATCTGCGGCGGCTCGGCTGCGACAC
Source organism: Streptomyces odonnellii (assembly GCF_000981895.1). Taxonomy (GTDB): domain Bacteria; phylum Actinomycetota; class Actinomycetes; order Streptomycetales; family Streptomycetaceae; genus Streptomyces; species Streptomyces odonnellii. The sequence goes on from NZ_LATD01000019.1 coordinate 26,062, forward strand.
CGCGCAGGGCTGGTACTACGCCAGGCCGGGGCCGCCCGAGCAGCTTCACACGCTGTCGCTCGCGGACGCGGTCTGACCGGGCGTGGCCTGACCGGACGTGGACGGTCCGGACGTGGACGGTCCGGACGTGGACGGTCCAGGGGTACGAGGCGTGCTCCTGGCCCGTCCGCGCGCGGCGGTCTGCGTGGCCAGCAGCACCTTCTGAAGCTCGCGGGCGGCGCGCGGCGGGGCGACATCGCTGCGGTGGGCGAGCGCGATCGTACGGCTCAGCCCCGGCCTCGCCAGGGCCGTGACCCGCAGATCGCGCGCCCGCGCCGCCACCATGCTCGGTACGACCGCCAGGCCGAGTCCGGCCCGTACGAATCCGAGGACGGCGTCCATCTCGCCGCCCTCCACGGTGAACGACGGCTCGAACCCGGCGGCCCGGCAGGCGGCGACCGTCAGCTCGCGCAGGTCGTAGCCGTGCCGGAACATCACCAGCGGCTCGCCCTCCAGATCGGCGATCCTGAGCGGGCGGCCCGGTGGCGCGACGGCGGCGGACGACACCACCACCAGGTCCTCGTGCAGCAGCTCGACCGTGGTCAGCGCGGGGGACGCGGACGGCAGGGGCAGCACCACCAGCGCCAGATCCAGCGCCCCGCGCGCCAGCTCCCGTACGAGATCGTGCGAGCCGCTCTCCTCGATCAGCAACTGGATGCCCGGATGCAGATCGTGGAAGGCGCGCAGCACGTCGGGCAGCAGGCCCGTGCACACACTGGGGGTCGCGCCCAGCCTGACCCGGCCGCGCCGTAGCTGCGCCAGCTCCTGCACCTCGTGCCGGGCGGTCTCCGTGTCGGCCAGGATCCGCCGGGCCAGCGGCAGCAGCGCCTCGCCCGCGTCGGTGAGCGCGACATTGCCCCGGGCACGGCTGAACAGCTCGGCCCCCAGCTCCTTCTCCAGCGCTCTGATCTGCTGCGACAGGGACGGCTGCGACACATGCACCCGCTCCGCGGCCCGGGTGAAGTGCCTGGTCTCGGCGACGGCCACGAAGTAGAGAAGCTGCTGGAACTGCATGGAAGCCACCATAGATCGCCCGATAGGCAGGGGCTATGGAGATGAGCCGGTCCATGTCTTGGACCACTCGGCATCCCGCGGCCTAGCGTGATGTTCATGGCGCTGGCAACGCGGGGGACGGACCACCGGCCGTCCATGACCCGCACCCTCTGGGGATCCACGATCGGAAAGAAAACGGTCATGGCCGTAAGCGGCCTGATCATGCTCGGCTATCTGGTCGCGCACATGCTCGGCAATCTCAAGATCTTCTTCGGGCCGCCCGAGTTCAACGGGTACGCGCACTGGCTGCGCACCCTGGGCGAGCCCGTCCTGCACTACGAATGGGCGCTGTGGATCGTCCGTACGGTCCTGGTCGTCGCCGTCGTGCTGCACGCCGTCTGCGCGTACCAGCTCAGCCGCCGCGACATCGCCGCCCGCCCCAGCAAGTACGTGCACAAGCGCCCGCGCGCCGCCTATGCCACCAGGACCATGCGCTGGGGCGGGATCATCCTCGCCCTGTTCATCGTCTGGCACATCCTCGACCTGACCACCGGCACCGCGCACCCCGGCGGCTTCCAGCCCGGCCATCCGTACCAGAACGTCGTGGACACCTTCTCCACCTGGTACGGGAACGCCATCTACATCACCGCGATGCTCGCGCTCGGCCTGCACGTCCAGCACGGCTTCTGGAGCGCCGCGCAGACCCTCGGCGCGGGCAGCGCCACCCGCGAACGCGCCCTGAAGACCACGGCCACCGCGCTGGCGGTGGCGCTGACCGCGGGCTTCATCGCCGTACCCGTCGCCGTCATGACCGGAGTGGTGAGCTGAGCATGGACACGAGTCCTGAGCAGAGCCTGAACGAACCCGCCGCACCCGCCGAAGCCGCCGGACCTGCCGGATCCGCCAAGTCCGTCCACTACGCCGACTACGCGCACTACACCGTCGGCGAGCCCGTCATCGACACCAGGGCACCGGACGGGCCCATCGCCGAGCGCTGGAACCGGCGCCGCTTCGAAGCGAAGCTGGTGAACCCGGCCAACCGCCGCAAGCACACCGTGATCGTCGTCGGTACGGGTCTGGCGGGCGGCGCCGCGGGCGCCACCCTCGCCGAACAGGGCTACCACGTCGTCCAGTTCTGCTACCAGGACTCGCCGCGCCGCGCCCACTCCATCGCCGCGCAGGGCGGTATCAACGCCGCCAAGAACTACCGCAACGACGGCGACTCCATCCAGCGGCTCTTCTACGACACCGTCAAGGGCGGCGACTTCCGGGCCCGCGAGTCCAATGTGCACCGGCTCGCCGAGGTCTCCGTCGAGATCATCGACCAGTGCGTCGCCCAGGGCGTCCCCTTCGCCCGTGAGTACGGCGGACTCCTCGACACCCGCTCCTTCGGCGGCGTCCAGGTCTCCCGTACCTTCTACGCGCGCGGCCAGACGGGCCAGCAGCTCCTGCTCGGCGCCTACCAGGCGCTGTCCCGGCAGATCGCGGCGGGCGCCGTCGAGATGCATCCGCGCACCGAGATGCTCGACCTGATCGTCGTCGACGGCCGGGCCCGCGGCATCGTCGCCCGCGACCTCGTCTCCGGCAAGGTCTCCACGTACTTCGCGGACGCCGTCGTCCTCGCCTCGGGCGGCTACGGCAATGTCTTCTACCTCTCGACCAACGCCAAGAACAGCAACGCCACCGCGGTCTGGCGCGCCCACCGGCGCGGTGCCCACTTCGCCAACCCCTGCTTCACCCAGATCCACCCCACCTGCATCCCGCGCTCCGGCGACCACCAGTCCAAGCTCACGCTGATGAGCGAGTCGCTCCGCAACGACGGCCGGATCTGGGTGCCCCTGGCGCGCGGCGACCGGCGCCCGCCGGCCGAGATCCCCGAGGCCGAGCGGGACTACTACCTGGAGCGGATCTACCCCTCCTTCGGCAATCTCGTCCCGCGTGACATCGCCTCGCGCGCCGCGAAGAACGTCTGCGACGAAGGGCGCGGCGTCGGACCCGGCGGCCAGGGCGTCTATCTGGACTTCGCCGACGCCATCGCCCGCCTCGGCCGCAAGGCCGTCGAGGAGAAGTACGGCAATCTCTTCGAGATGTACGAGCGGATCACCGCCGAGGACCCGTACGAAGTGCCCATGCGCATCTACCCGGCGATCCACTACACGATGGGCGGACTCTGGGTCGACTACGACCTCCAGACCACCGTGCCCGGCCTGTTCGCGATCGGCGAGGCCAACTTCTCCGACCACGGCGCCAACCGGCTCGGCGCGTCCGCGCTGATGCAGGGGCTGGCCGACGGCTACTTCGTCCTGCCGTCCACCATCAACGACTACCTCGCCCGCAATCCGCGCCACGAGGAGATCGACGACAGCCATCCGGAGGTCGCCGAGGCCGTCGCCGACACCGAGGACCGGCTGCGGCTGCTGCTCGCCGTGGACGGTGACCGTACGCCCGACTCGTTCCACAAGGAGATCGGCGAACTGCTCTGGGACCACTGCGGTATGGCGCGCACCGAGGAGGGCCTGCGCAAGGCGCTCGACCGGATCCCGCAGATCCGCGAGGAGTTCTGGCGGCGGATCAAGGTGCCGGGCACCGGCGAACAGCTCAACCAGGCCCTGGAGAAGGCCAACCGTATCGTCGACTATCTGGAACTGGCCGAGCTGATGTGCCTCGACGCGCTGCACCGTACCGAGTCCTGCGGCGGTCACTTCCGCGAGGAGTCGCAGACCGAGGGCGGCGAGGCGGCCCGCCGCGACGACGAGTTCTCGTACGCGGCGGCGTGGGAGTTCACGGGCACCGGCGCCGCGCCCGTCCTGCACAAGGAAGACCTCGTCTTCGAGTACGTCCACCCCACCCAGCGGAGCTACGCATGAGGCTCACCCTGCGCGTCTGGCGGCAGCCGGACGCGGACACCCCCGGTGCCATGGTCACCTACGGCATCGACGGCATCTCCGAGGACATGTCGTTCCTGGAGATGCTCGACACGCTCAACGAGGAGCTGATCCTCGCGGGCGACGAGCCGGTCGCCTTCGACCACGACTGCCGCGAGGGCATCTGCGGCGCCTGCGGAGTGGTCATCAACGGTGACGCGCACGGCCCCGAGCGCACCACCACCTGCCAGCTCCATATGCGGCACTTCAAGGACGGCGACACCATCGATGTCGAGCCCTGGCGCGCCGGGGCGTTCCCGGTGGTCAAGGACCTGGTGGTGGACCGCTCGGCCTTCGACCGGATCATCGGCGCCGGCGGCTACATCACCGCCCCGACCGGTTCGGCCCCCGAGGCCCACGCCACCCCGGTGCCCAAGCCCGCCGCCGACTTCGCCTTCGAACACGCCGAGTGCATCGGCTGCGGCGCCTGTGTCGCGGCCTGCCCCAACGGCTCGGCGATGCTCTTCACCTCCGCCAAGGTCAACCACCTCAACACGCTCCCGCAGGGCGCGCCCGAGCGCGAGACCCGGGTCCTCGACATGGTCGCGACCATGGACGAGGAAGGCTTCGGCGGCTGCACCCTCACCGGCGAATGCGCCACGGCCTGCCCGAAGGGCATCCCGCTGCCGTCGATCGCTGCGATGAACAAGGAATGGCTGAGGGCGCTGAGGGCGGCCCGCTAGGGTCTTTCGTTTGGGTCTGGCTTTCAGGGAGCGGGGTCTGGTGGAGGGGGTACCTCCCGTGCCGTTCAGGCTACGGGGGCGGATCGCAAGGCGGAGGAGGGAGCCCACGCGGAGGGGGCACCTCCCACGCCCTTAAGGCTGTGGGGGAGTAGGCGACTGACGACAACGCGGCGAGGCGCGGTGCCAGGGGCCGCGAGCCCAGCAAGATCCAAACGAGAGGCCCCAGGTCTCACGCTGACACGGCGGCCGGAGGCCGCAGCCCCAGGAGGGCGGCCAGGCGCTCGTACGAGTCCAGCAGGGCGTCGCTGTCGTACGTACTGGTTGTGACCAGGTACTCGTCGGCGGCGCTGCGCGCCAGCAGCTTGTCCAGACCGGCCGCCACCTCGTCCTCCGTGCCATGGAGCTGGCCGCGCCACGCCGTCTCGTACAGCGCCTGCTCCCGGGCGGTCATGGGGGTGGCGAGGACCGTGTCGACAGGGACGAGCGGCGGGAACGAGCCGTGGGTGCGGGAGTACGCGGTGGACCACGCCTCCGGGAGCAGCAGCCGGCGGGCCTCCTCGGTGGTGGACGCGACCGCGACCGTACCGGAGAGCACCACATGCGGGCGCTCGCCCCAGACGGAGGGGCGGAAGTCCGCGCGGTACGCGTCGATCGCCCGCAGCATCGCGTCCTCGCCCCGGGCCGGCGCGATGACCAGCGGCAGTCCGGCCTCGGCGGCGACCCGGGCGCCCTTCCCGGTGGCCAGTACGAAGGCGGGCGGGCGCAGTCCCTCGGCGGGCAGGGCATGGACCTGGGGATGAGCGGTCTGGGTGCCCGTGAAGTAGCCGAGCAACTCGGCGAGCCGGCCGGGGAAGTCGTCGGCGTCCCGCTTGTCCCGCCCCAGCGCCGCGCGTATCCCGTCGGTGAACCCCACGGAACGGCCGAGCCCCATGTCGATCCGGCCGGGGAAGAGCGACTCCAGCACCCCGAACTGCTCAGCGACCACCAGCGGTTGGTGGTTGGGCAGCATCACACCACCGGTGCCGACGCGGATCGTGGAGGTCGCGGCGGCGACGGCCGCCGCGAGCACGGTCGGCGCGGATCCCGCGACGCCCGGCACGCTGTGGTGCTCGGACACCCAGAAGCGGTGGTAGCCGAGCGCCTCGATCCGCTGGGCGAACCGTACGGTCTCGCGCAGCGCGTGGGGGGCGGCCCGGCCGTGCCGGGTGCGGGAGCGGTCGAGTACGGAGAACGGGACGCGGGCGATCGAGCTCACACATGATGTAACACGCGGCCCGCGCCAGGATTCCCGTGCCCGTGGCCCGAAACGCCGGACGGGCTCCTGTGCTGTGTCGTCAAGCGCCGACGGGCTCCGTTCGCGCCCGTGCGCTCACTCGCTGTCGAGGCGGAAGCCTACCTTCAGGCCCACCTGGAAGTGCTCGATGTCGCCGTCGACGATATGGCCGCGTACCTCCGTCACCTCGAACCAGTCCAGGCCTCGCAGGGTCTGGGCCGCGCGGCTGACGCCGTTGCGGATCGCGTCGTCGATGCCCTCGTGGGACGTGCCGTAGATCTCGGTGACCCGGTAGGTGTGGTGGGGATGGTGGTTGTGGTGGGACATGGGCTCGCCCTCCTCCCTCACTCCACCGTGCCCCACCATTCCGCGCTCCGCGAGGTGTCCGCGTCCGGCGCCGGGCGGTCCCCGGCCCCGCCGCCCAGGGCCAGCCGGGAGACGATGCGGTAGCGGTCGCCGCGGTAGAGGGACCGTACGTACTCGACGGGCCGCCCCGAGGCGTCCGAGGTGATCCGGTCGAAGAGCAGCGCGGGCGAGAGCACCGGCACCCCCAGCAGCTCCGCCTCGTCCTCGCTGAGCACGGTCGGCTCGATCGACTGCACGGCCTCGGCCATCCTGATCCGGCGCTCGTCGCGCAGATACGCGTAGAAGCCGGACTCCATCCGCTCCGGGGTCAGCCCGGGCACCAGTTCGGCGGGGACATGGAGATACTCCAGGGCGACCGGCCCGCCGTCCACGAACCGCAGCCGCGCCACGTACACCACCTCGGCGGCGGGCGACACCCCCAGCCTGCGCCCCACCCGGGCGCCCGCGCCGGCCGTACGGAACTCCAGCACCCGGGCCGACCAGGTCCCCGGCGCCCGGGGCACCGCGGCGGAGCGGTCCTCGGCGACCAGCTCCTGGGTGATCTTCGCGGGAGCCACGAACATGCCGCGGCCGTGCTCGCGGACCAGCAGTCCCGTGGCGACGAGTTCGTCCACCGCCGCCCGCAGGGTGGGGCGCGAGACCCCCAGCTCGGCGCAGAGCGTGCGCTCGGACGGGATGGCCTCGCCCGGCCGCCGCGTGTCGACAAGACCGAGCAGATACGCCCGTACCCGCTCCCGCTTGAGCACCGGATGAACCGGCGGTACGGCACCGGCCGGCGGAACCGGCTGGTCCGGCTGAACCGGCCGGGCCGACTGCTCCGGGCGAGGGGTACGGGTCTCGCGCACGGGCCCTCCCGGTGAGCCGTCGGAAGCTGCGGTCAGTATGCATCACCCGTCGTGGACGAGGTGATGATGCCGTCGTGGGCGAAATCGCCCGGCGGGATGCCCGGATGGTGGCCGTCCTGCCGGGAGCGGGCCGGTCCGGTGCCCAGCGCCAGCCGGGAGACGATGCGGTAGCGGTCGCCCCGGTACAGGGAGTGGACGTACTCGACGGGGCGGCCCGAGGTGTCGAGCGTGAGGCGTTCGATCAGCAGGGCGGGGGAGAGGATCGGCACCCCGAGGACCTCGGCCTCGGTCTCGCTGACCACCGTCGGTTCGATCGACTGGGTGGCCTCGTGCACGGAGAGCTGGTGATGCTCCCTCAAGTGGTCGTACAGCTCGCCCGATTCGAGTTCCTGCGGGGTCAGCGCCGGGGCGAGTTCCGCGGGGATGTGGAGATGCTCGATGGCGATGGGGGAGCCGTCGACCAGCCGCAGCCGGGCGATGTAGATCAGCTCGGCGGCGGGGGAGACGCGCAGTTTGCGGCCGATCCTGGCGCCCGCCCGGAAGGTCGTGCGTTCCAGAATGCGGCTCGACCAGGTACCGGAGGCGCGGGGGACGACGAACGCCGTGTCCTCCGGGGTGAGTTCCTGGGTGATCTTGGCGGGGGCGACGAACATGCCGCGGCCGTGCTCCCGTACGAGCTGTCCGGTGGCGACGAGTTCGTCGACGGCGGTGCGCAACGTGGGGCGGGAGACACCGAGTTCGGCGCAGAGGGCGCGCTCGGAGGGGATCGCGTCCCCCGGGCTGCCCGCCTCGATCAGACCGAGCAGATGCTCCCGTACGCGCTCGCGTTTGAGCACCGCACCCGACACGCCACCTGACGGGCCCCCCGACGAGCCGCTCCCCATGGGCATGACCTCTTCCGTTCCTTGTGCTCTCTGCCCCTGATGGTCCTGATGACCACTCCACTGACACCGACTGGTCATATGACCCCGACCGGGCAACTGGTAAACACCATCGTAACCAAGCGCGCCATGATCCCGGTGAAAATCCCAACCACGCCTGCTTTACGGGGGCTTGACGCCGACATTGGTCCATGCCACCTTCTGCTCACACACCTTACCACTTGACCAATTGGTAAATCCCTATCGAGGTGGCCCGTGAAGATCCGCTTCATCGCCGGTTCCGCAGCGCTCGCCGCGGCCCTGGCCCTCAGCGCGTGCAGCTCCTCCCCGGGCGCCGACGCCGGTCCGGAGAGACTCACCGTCTGGATCATGAAGGACAGTGTCACCGAGGACTTCCTCGGCCGTTTCACCCAGGACTTCGAGCGGCGGCACAAGGACATCGCCCTGGACATCCAGATCCAGGAGTGGGACGGCATCGGCGAGAAGGTCACCGCCGCCCTCGCCAGCACCGACGCCCCCGATGTGATCGAGGTCGGCAACACCCAGGTCGCCCAGTACGCCGCCAGCGGCGGGGTCAAGGACCTCACCGACCGTACGGAGGAGCTGTCCGGCAAGGACTGGCTGCCGGGGCTCGCCGAACCGGGCAGGATCGACGGCAAGCAGTACGGCATCCCCTGGTACGCGGCCAACCGGGTCGTCCTCTACCACAAGGACCACTTCACCAAGGCCGGTATCACCACCCCGCCCGCCACCCAGGACGCCTGGCTCGCCGACACGGCGAAGCTCAACAAGGGCGGGATCCAGGGCATCTACCTCCCGGGCCAGAACTGGTACACCCTCGCCGGCTTCATCTGGGACCAGGGCGGCGATCTCGCGACCCGGTCCGGCGGAGAGTGGAAGGGCACGCTCGACACCCCGGAGGCCCTCGCCGGAATGGACTTCTACCGGCGCCTCCAGGCACTCGGCAAGGGCCCCGAGGACTCCGACGAGGCCAAGCCCCCGCAGGCGGAGGTCTTCGCCAAGGGCGATGTCGCGCAGATCATCTCCGTCCCCGGCGGAGCGAAGATCATCGAGGAGAGCAATCCGGCTCTCAAGGGAAAGATCGGCTTCTTCCCCGTGCCGGGCAGGACCTCCGACAGGCCGGGCGCGGTCTTCACCGGCGGTTCCGATCTGATCGTGCCGGAGGCGTCCGCCCACCAGGACGCCGCCTATGAGGTGATCAAGGCGCTCACCGGCGACACCTGGCAGACCGACATGGCGAAGACCATGAGCTATGTCCCCAACAGGACGTCCCTCGCGGGGGCCGTCGCGGGCAGCGAGTCCACCGCCGCCATGGCCGCGGGCGCCGCACAGGGCCGCGCCACCCCCAACTCCCCGCAGTGGGCCGCGGTCGAGGCCACCAACCCGATCAAGCAGTACATGACCGCCGTACTCACCGGAACCGATCCGGCGAAGGCCGCGAAGAACGCGTCGGACAGCATCACCAGGACCCTCGGCTCATGAGTACGGCCGGCACGGCCCGCACGGCCCCCGGGCCCGGCCGGGTCCCCGGGGCGCTGTGGCCGTATCTGCTGATCGCGCCCACCGTGCTCGGCACCGCCTATCTGCTCGCCTATCCGCTCGTCCGCAACCTGGTCATCTCGTTCCAGACCTACGGCATGGGCGAACTGATCCGCGGCGGCGCCCCGTTCGCCGGGCTCGCCAACTACCGGGAGATCCTGGCCGACCCCGTCTTCTGGGAGGTCGTACGGCGGACCTTCTGGTGGACCGCCGTCAATGTCGTCCTGATCATGGTGCTGGCCACGCTGGTCGCGCTGATGCTCCAGCAGCTCGGCCGGCGGACACGGCTGCTGGTGATGAGCGGACTGGTGCTCGCCTGGGCCAGCCCGGTCATCGCCACCACGACCGTCTTCCAGTGGCTGTTCTCGTCCCGGCTCGGAGTGGTCAACTGGCTGCTCGTACGGCTCGGATTCGACTCGTACGAGAACTACTCCTGGTTCGCGGACGGCAGCGCGACCTTCGCCGTCCTGGTCCTGCTGGTCGTCTGGCAGTCCGTGCCGTTCGCCGCCATCACCCTGCACGCCGCGCTGCTGACCGTGCCCGCGGAGCTGTACGAGTCGGCGCGGCTGGACGGCGCGGGCGCCGCCCGGATCTTCCGCTCGGTCACCCTGCCCGTGCTGCGGCCCCTCTTCGCGCTGGTGCTCTGCCTCGAAGTCATCTGGGTCTTCCGGTGCTTCGCCCAGATCTGGGCGATCAGCAAGGGCGGTCCGGGCGACGCGACGACCACCCTGCCCGTCTACGCGTACCGGATCGCGCAGTCCCTGCACCGCTACGACCTGGGAGCGGCGGCGTCCACCCTCACCGTGCTGCTGCTCGTCGGCGTGCTCGTCGTCTACTTCCGCCAGATGTTCCGGCAGGAGGGCGAGCTGTGAGCGCGGCCCCCAGGAGCGCGTCGCGCCGCGCCCGGATACGCCGGCTTCCGCTGCACGCCGCCGCGCTGCTGGTCTTCGTCCTCTCGGTCTTCCCCGTCTACTGGATGGTGCTGACCGCCTTCAAGCCGACCCGGGACATTCAGGCCGAGACCCCGCTCTTCCTGCCGGTCTCGGTGACCCTCGACCACTTCACCACGGCGGTCGGCGCGGACGGGTTCTGGCTCTTCTGGCGCAACAGCCTGGTGATCACCGCGAGTTCCGTACTGCTGGCCCTGATCGTGGCGCTCGGCGCCGCGTTCGCCGTGGCCCGGCTGCGCTGGAAGGGCCGCCGGGGCTTCATCCTCATGGTCTTCATCGCTCAAGTCGCGCCCTGGGAAGCGCTGTTGATCCCCATGTATGTCATCGCCCGCGACACCGGCATGCTCGACAGGCTGTCGATGCTGACCCTGATCTACTTCATGATCACCCTGCCCTTCACCATCGTCACCCTGCGTGGCTTCCTCACCGCCATCCCGGTCGAACTGGAGGAAGCCGCCCAGGTCGACGGCTGCACCCGCGCCGCCGCCTTCCGCCGGGTCACCCTGCCGCTGCTCGCCCCGGGTCTGCTCGCCACCTCGCTGTTCGGATTCATCACCGCCTGGAACGAGTTCGCCTTCGCCAACATGCTGATCATCAAGAACCAGGACGACCGCACCCTGCCCGTCTGGCTGTCCTCGTTCTCCAATGTCTTCGGCACCGACTGGGGCGCCACGATGGCCGCCTCCACTCTCTTCGCCCTGCCCGTCCTGGTGCTCTTCCTGGTCCTCCAGGGACGGGTCGCCGCCGGGATGACCAGCGGCGCCGTCAAGGGATAGGGGACCACCGCCATGACCACCACCCCCGTGACCGGCCCCACGACCGCCGCCCACCGGGCCGGACTCCAGCTCGTACCCCGGCCTTCCCAACTCGCCCCGCTCCCCGGCCGGTTCGTCCTGGACGAGCACACCGCCGTACGGGCCGCCCCGGGCGGCGCCTCGGCCGCCGCCGATCTGCTCCGTACGCTGCTCGCCCCCGCCACCGGACTCCCGCTGCCGCCCGCCGCCGACGGCCGCATCGTGTTCGTACTCGACCCCGCCCTCGGCGGACTCGGCCGGGAAGGGTACGGCCTGACGGTCGGTGCCGACGCGGTCCTGCTGCGCGCCGGCGCCCAGGAGGGTCTGTTACGCGGTGTCCAGACGCTCCGTCAGCTCCTGCCGCCCCAGGCGCTGTCGCACCGAAGGGCGCGCGGTACGGAGTGGGCGCTGCCCTGTGCGCAGATCACCGACGTACCCCGCTTCGCCTGGCGCGGCGCGATGCTCGACGTGGCGCGGCGCTTCCGGCCGGTCTCCTTCCTGCGCCGGTTCACCGATCTGCTCGCCCTGCACAAGCTCAATGTGCTGCATCTCCATCTCACCGACGACCAGGGCTGGCGGATGCCCGTCGCCGCGTACCCGAAGCTCACCGAGGTGGGCGGGGAGCCGCACGGCGGGGCGTACACCCGTGACGAGCTGACCGGCCTGGTCGCGTACGCGGCCGCCCGGGGCGTCACCGTCGTACCGGAGATCGAGATGCCCGGTCATGTACGGGCCGCGCTCGCCGCGTACCCCGAACTCGGCAACGTCCCCTCGCGCAGACTGGCCGTCTGGGACCGCTGGGGCGTGTGCGAGAACGTCCTCGGCGTCCACGACCAGGTCCTCGACTTCTGCCGGGGTGTGCTGGACGAGGTCATGGACACCTTCCCCTCGCCGCATGTGCACATCGGCGGCGAGGAGTGCCCGACCACCGAGTGGCAGCGCTCGCCGGACGCACGCCGGCGGGCCGAGGCCGAGGGGCTGTCCGGACCCGAGGCGCTGCACGGCTGGTTCATGGGCCGGATCGGCGGCTTCCTCACCGAGAACGGCCGCCGGCCGCTCGGCTGGACCGAGACGGGCAGCGATCTGCCCGCCGGGTTCACCGCCGTGCCCTGGCGGTCCGCCGCGCACGGGCTCACCGCGGCCCGCCGGGGCCAGGACGTCATCATGGCGCCGTACCGCTCCACCTATCTGGACTATCCGCAGAGCGAGCGCCCCGAGGAACCGCCCGGACAGCCGGGCGGAGTGGTGTCGCTGCGTGATGTGTACGACCTCGAACCCGCGCCCGCCGGCTGGGAACCGGCCGCGGCGGCCCGGGTCCTCGGCACCCAGGCACAGCTCTGGAGCGAGTACGTCCCCACCGCCGCGCACGCCGAGTATCTGGCCTTTCCCCGGCTCTGCGCGCTCGCCGAGACGGCCTGGTCCCCGCACCGGGACTGGCCGGGCTTCGAGCGGCGGCTCGCCCACCACAGAACCCGGCTCGACGCGCTCCGCGTACCGGGCCGGCCCCCGCACGGCCTCCCGCACAACGCCTCGTTCACCTTCCCGCCCGGTTCCGGGCCATCGGGAACACCAGGATCACCAGGAGAGGACACCGGTCGATGACCACACGTGCGAGCACCCCCGACCCGGCGGGCGGCACCCCGCCCACCGGCACCACCGCACTGCCCGGCACCCCCCGACGCAAGCGGGCCGCCGGGATACGGACCGTCACCGCGCTGGGCGTGGCGGCCGCCCTGGGCTGCGCCGCGCTCACCGCGCTGCCGGCCGCCGCCGCCGACCCGTCGGTGAAGGTCCAGTACCGCCAGAGCTCCACCGGCTCCGACCAGGCCGAGCCCTGGTTCAAGGTGGTCAACACCTCGGGCTCCGCCGTCTCGCTGGGCACCGTGAAGATCCGCTACTACTTCAAGGCCGACGCGGGCGCCTCGTACACCTTCGCCTGCTCCTGGGCGGTGAAGGGCTGCGCCAACATCACCGGCACCTTCGGCACCCTCGCCAACCCCACCGCCACCGCGGACCGCTATCTGGAGATCGGCTTCACCGCGGGCGCGGGCTCCCTCGCCCCCGGCGCCGACACCGGTGACATGCAGCTCCGCTTCCACCGTTCCAACTGGGCGTCGCTCAACCAGAGCGACGACTACTCCTTCGGTCCGACGCAGACCGCGTACGGCGACTGGACGAAGACCACCGCCACGGTCGGCGGAGCCCTGGTCTGGGGCACCGCCCCGGCCGGCAACGACCCGGGCGGCCCGACGGACCCGCCCACCGATCCCC
>NZ_LATD01000190.1 GCF_000981895.1 Streptomyces odonnellii
TTTTACCCCCGCCCCGCTCCCCGTTGACGCCCCGCTGGCCGTGGACGTCCCCGCCGCCGGGGCGCGGGCACCGTCCGCCGCCCTGGAACGGATCCTGCGCGGACCCAGCGGCCTGGGCACGGCGAGCCTCCATCTGGCCCGGTACGAGGAGCCGTCGACGCCCGCGCCGACGGAGGGCACTCCGATCCCGGGCCTCTACCACCATCCGGTGCCGGAGCCCGACCCCGGTCGGGTGGCGGAGGTCAGCCGCAGGATCAAGGCCTGGGCGCTGGACGAGGTCGACCTGTACCCGGACGACTGGGAGGACCAGTTCGACGGCTTCTCCGTGGGCCGCTACATGGTCGCCTGCCATCCGGACGCCCCCACCGTCGACCATCTGATGCTCGCCACACGTCTGATGGTCGCCGAGAACGCCGTGGACGACTGCTACTGCGAGGACCACGGAGGCTCGCCCATCGGCCTCGGCGGACGCCTGCTGCTGGCGCACACCGCACTCGACCCCCTGCACACGACGGGGGAGTACGAGCCGCAGTGGGCGGAGTCGCTTCATTCGGACGCGCCTCGGCGCGCCTACAGATCCGCCATGGACTACTTCCTCCAGAAGGCCAGCCCCTCGCAGGCCGACCGGTTCCGGCACGACATGGCCCGTCTGCACATGGGATACCTCGCCGAGGCCGCGTGGGCCGAGACGGACCATGTCCCGGAGGTGTGGGAGTACCTGGCGATGCGCCAGTTCAACAACTTCCGCCCCTGCCCCACCATCACCGACACCGTCGGCGGCTACGAACTGTCGGCGGACCTGCACGCCCAGCCCGCCATGCAGCGGGTCATCGCGCTCGCCGGGAACGCGACCACCATCGTGAACGACCTCTACTCGTACACCAAGGAACTCGCCAGCCCCGGCCGGCATCTGAATCTGCCGGTCGTGATCGCCGACCGCGCGGGCGTCTCCGACCGCGAGGCCTATCTGAAGGCGGTCGAGGTCCACAACGACCTCATGCGTGACTTCGAGGCCGAAGCCGCAGCCCTGGCCGTCACCTGCCCCGTTCCGAGCGTGCAGCGCTTTCTGCGGGGGGTGGCCGTGTGGGTCGACGGCAACCACTACTGGCACCGGACCAACACCTATCGCTACAGCCTGCCCGATTTCTGGTAACCGCGGTTCGCCCGACTCCTGGTAAGAAGAATGGATTCATCTGTGACCAGCACCGAACTCACCCCCGTCACCGCCTCCACCAGCACCTCTGTGTTCATCCCCGCCCCGGTGACGCCCTACCAGGGGGACATCGCCCGCTACTGGGACGGCGAGGCGAGGCCCGTGAACCTCCGTCTCGGCGATGTCGACGGCCTTTACCACCACCACTACGGCATCGGTGACGTCGACCACGCCGCCCTTGGTGACGCGGAGGACAGCGCGTACGAGAAGAAGCTGATCGCCGAGCTGCACCGCCTGGAGTCGGCGCAGGCCGAACTCCTTCTGGACCACCTCGGCCCCGTCGAGCGCGACGACACGCTCGTGGACGCCGGCTGCGGCCGCGGCGGCTCCATGGTCATGGCCCATCAGCGATTCGGGTGCAAGGTGGAGGGCGTCACCCTGTCGGCGAAGCAGGCCGACTTCGCCAACCGGCGGGCCCGTGAACTCGGCATCGACGCCCATGTCCACGCCCGCGTCTGCAACATGCTCGCCACGCCCTTCGAGACCGGACAGGCCGCGGCCTCGTGGAACAACGAGTCGAGCATGTACGTGGACCTGCACGACCTCTTCGCCGAGCACGCCCGGGTCCTCGCGACCGGCGGCCGTTATGTGACCATCACCGGCTGCTGGAACCCGCGTTACGGCCAGCCCTCGAAGTGGGTCTCCCAGATCAACGCGCACTTCGAGTGCAACATCCACTCCCGCCGGGAGTATCTGCGTGCGATGGCCGACAACCGTCTCGTACCGCAGGCCGTCGTCGACCTCACTCCCGCGACCCTGCCCTACTGGAAGCTGCGGGCCACGTCCTCACTGGTCACCGGTATCGAGGAAGCGTTCATCAACTCGTACGAGGACGGCTCCTTCCAGTACCTGCTGATCGCGGCCGACCGCGTCTGAGGCCGCCCGGTTCTGACGCCACGCTCGGAGAGGGACCGTCGCAGCACCGCGGCGGTCCTGCCCGCAAGCCGACGCCGGAGAAAGGCTTTGGCCGCGATATCCGGTACCCGGCTGCCACGGCCTTGACCTCGGCGGGACCGTGGGAGTGGGCCCGTTCGAGTTGTCACGCCGTTCGAGTCGTCACGGCTTGATGCCGACCCCCGCCCACAGACTGACCTGCGCGTCCGTCGGCGTCTCGGAACCGGCGGGGTGGGTGGGCCGCCAGCGGTGGCCGACGGTGACGCCGGGGTCGAGCAGACGAAGCCCCTCGAAGAAGCGGGTTACGTCCTTCTGCGAGCGAAACTGCACCGGCGTGCCCGAGCGGGTGTAGATGTCCGTCACCTTCTCCCAGGTGGGCGGGTCGAAGTCGGGCGTGCAGTGACTCAGCGCGAGGGCGCTGCCCGAGGGGAGGGCCGCCATGACTCGGGCGACGATGCCGTACGGGTCGCCCGCGTCGGTGATGAAGTGCATCAGCGCGTTCAGCGACAGCGCGACCGGCTGGGACAGGTCGAGCACCTCGGCCAGCTCCGGTGCGGTCAGCAGGGAGTCGGGGTCGTTGACGTCGGCCTCGATGTAGGTGGTGCGGCCCTGCGGGGTGCTGCGCATCAGGCGCTCGGCGTACTTCAGGACCAGCGGGTCGTTGTCGGCGTAGACCACCCGGGCGTCGGGGACCACGGACTGTGCCACCTGGTGCACGTTGGGCTCAGTGGGAATACCGGTGCCGATGTCGAGCCACTGACGGATGCCGTGCTCCTGCGCCAGTACCCGGGTGGCGCGGTGCATGAACGCACGGTTCTCCCGGGCGCAGGTGAAGATGCCCGGGTAGGCGTCCGCGACCGCTTCGGCGGCCTGCTTGTCGACCGGGAAGTGGTCCTTGCCGCCGAGGTAGTAGTCGTACATCCGGGCCGAGTGCGGCCTGCTGGTGTCGAGGTCCCGCGCGGCGCGAGTGTTGCTCATCCTGTCCCCTTAGAAGGTGTGCTGCGGTGTGCCGGGCAGGTCGTGGCCGGAGGCGGCCCCTTCCATGCCTCTCTTCTCCGCCGGGCAGGTGCCCATGGCCCGCTGCCCGTCCCGGCCGGCCGCGAGGTGGTCGGCCATGCCCTGCTTGACCCCTCGGACGAACGCGCCCATCTCCTCGGGGGTGTAGATGAGTGCCGGGCCGGCCGGGTCGGTCGACTGGCGTACCGCGACCCGTCCGTCGGCGAGCTGCTTGGTCTCCACGCACTGGCCTCCGTTGGGGCCGCTCCATGGGTGCTCCCAGCCCTGGTCGCCGAGGGCCGAGGCGGGCATCCCGTTGTAGACGGTGTCATCCGTGATCGTCATGAGTACTCCTTGCGCATGCGGTTCAGGAGTGCCTTGCTCGCGCGGGACGAGGTCAGCAGCGACATCCTGTTGTGTGCCTCCAGATGAGCGACGACGTCCGCGCGTTCGTCCAGGTACATGGAGGCCGAGAGGATCTCGCTGTAGACGATGTCCGGCAGTTCCGGCTCTTCGAACCGGAAGTAGGTGAAGGGAGCGCAGGCCCCGATATGGGCGCCGACGGCGAAGGGCAGGATGTCGATGCTGACGTGGTCCAGCTCCGAGACCTCGAGGAGCCGGTCGATCTGCTCGCGCATTACTTCCGGGCCGCCGACGCTGCGGTGCAGGACCGCTTCCTCCATGACCACCCAGAGGGTGGGCGCGTCCTCCCGGTCCAGCAGGGTCTGTCGGCGCAGCCGCAGGTTGACGCGGCGTTCCACCTCTTCGTCGCTGCCGTTCGGGAAGCCGCCGCTCAGTACGGCGCGGGCGTAGGCGTGTGTCTGAAGAAGCCCCGTGACGTACTGGGGTTCATAGGTACGCAGCGTCCTGGCGGAGGTCTCCAGGCTGACGTACGCGGTGAACCAGCTCGGCAGCACATCGCGGTAGGCGTGCCACCACCCGGGCTTGTTGGCCTGCTCGGCGAGTGCGACGAACTCGTCTATCTCCTGTTGCCCGGCGCCGTACGTCTCCAGGAGCTTCTCGACATAGAGGGGTTTGAGGGCGACTTCGGCCTTCTCCAGCCGGCGGATGGTCAGGGACGTCACCCGAAGAGCGCTTGCGGCGTCGGCCAGTGAGGCACCCGCGCTCTGCCGCATGTCCTGGAGCCTTCGGCCGAGGATCATGCGCAGAACCGTCGGGGCGCTCGTCCCTGCGCCGGATCGAGCTTCACTCACGCCCTACCTCCTGATGGGCTGTCACAAGACCTATTCTGACAGCGACTTGGTGAAGGCGCCAGACTGATTGCGTCTCGCTGAAAATATCAGGGAAGCGGTTGCAGCTTGAACAGAGCTGCGAGCATAGTTGCGTATGCGAGCGCGCCCGCCCGATCGGATTGGCGCACCGCCAACTCCTGAGGTTTTCCTGAGGAGTTACCTCTCCCTGCCGTCAGGCAGCAGACCGTCCCCCTCCCGCCCGCGCCGCTCAGGTCCGCTCCCTGCACCGCGCTCGTCCGCACTCGGAAGGCGATCAACGTGACCCCCCACACGGCCTCTTCGCCCGAACTGTTCTCAACCGCGTATCCCTACCGGGAGCACTGGTTCGGCTTTCCCTCGCTCCGCGCCAACGTACGGACGGCTCGCGACACGGTCCGCCGGCAACTGCGTGCGTGGCGGCTGCCCGGCGACGTGTGCACCGACGCGGTGCTGTTCGTCTCGGAGCTGACGACCAACGCCGTCATTCACTCCGAGAGCACGAGCGTGCTGTGGCGGGCTGTCGCTGACCACCCGTCAGCGGCTGCGGATAGAGGTGCACGACGACGGGCGGACCGCGGCTTGTCCGTCCGGCGCCCGGCCCGGCTGCGAGGCCGAGAGCGGCCGGGGACTGCTGATCGTGCAGCAGCTCGCGGACTCGTGGGGGACCACCGTCTCGACCCGTACCGGAGGCAATGTGACCTGGGCGGTTCTACGGGTCGAGCTCTGACCCCGTGGGGCGTGCGGGGCGGCGACGCGGGGGCGCGGAATACGGGAGGGCCCGCTGCGCACGGACGTTCCAGCTCGGCGTGGCGCGGATGCTCCGGTGAAGGCGGTCCTGGCTGCCCCGACCACCGCCCGCTCCCCAGCGCCCGGGGCATCACAGGTCGGGCAGGGGCGCTGAATCGAGCTGGGCGGTGGCCAGGACCGCGACGGCATCGCGGGTGCGCGGACAGCAGGCCGGCCTCGCTGTGCCGGTCAATCACGGGGGACGGTCACCGGGCCGCGCGGTCCGGCCGCCGCCGCGGTCCCACGGTCCTGCTGTCAGGCCCAGGGGTCGAACGGGATGCCGGACGGCTTGGAGGCGTTGAGGAGGTTCCGGAAGCGGTCGTCCTTGTCCGTGGTCTTGATGGTGGCCGACCCGAAGTCCGCGTTGTTCAGACGGTCACGCAGAGAGGTGCTCGGCCAGCCGTTCCAGTCCACGATGGGGGGCTGGCGCCAGTTGTGGTAGTGGTTCTCCGCCGGCTCGTCGTTGCTGTTGGCGAGCCGGAAGAAGTGGGTGCCCAGCCCCTCCTTGTGGTAGACGACCTTGGGGTGGGAACCGTCGAAGCGTACCTGCGAACGCGGGTAGGTCACCTGGCTGGAGTGCTGAGTGGTCGTGACGTATTCGACCTGGTTGGACGCCTGGTTGATCCACGAGATCACGTGCTCGAAGTCGTGACGGTGACCACCGAGTCCGCTGCCGGGAAGGGCCTGGTCCTTCTCGAAGTAGCTGGCGTACACGACCGCACACCATCCGTTGTTGCACTTCGAGCGGGCGTAGGTCTGGGTCCGGTCCAGGTCGGACTGGTCACGGCAACTGCCGTTGACCGCGCCGGAGGTGTTCAGACCGGGGTTGAGCGTTCCGTCGGGTGCGATGGCGGCAACGGGGTAGCAGCCATCGCCGTCGTAGTCGTACGCGGGCGAGAACGACGCCTCGTAACCCCCGGCCTTCTGGGGCAGGTTCGGCAGATTGTCGGCGTGAGCCACTGACGTCGGCAGCACGACGGTCAGGACCGTGGCGCCGAACAGCGCGCCCAGCCAGGACCGCTTCCGCTTGATGTACGCCTGGGCCGACCGGCCCGCTCCGGGCAACGACGAGTTGTCCATGTCCGTCCCTTCGGATGACTCGGCGAGCGGTCGGCGTGGTGCCGGCGCGGCCGAGTGATGGCTGTCGAGAGCATCCCCGACGGGAGTGTCCATGACAGGTTCTCCTGAACGCCAGTCCGGTGAACCGCTCCTGAACAAGATCGGCCCCTCCTGCGCGGCGGCCGCGATCCTCATTCCGTATTCCGTTCTTCGCGACGGCCCGGCGAGCTGGCGCCCCGCGTGCCTCGGCATCGCGAACGGGCAGCGCTGAGGGCGAGCACACATGTGCTCGCCCTCAGTCAGGCCGCCTCGCTCAGACCGTTCGGAAGCCGATCCGCGGCGGCTGCCTGGCGGTGTCGGTGTCGGTCACTGATCGCCGTGCTCGACCGGCACGACCTCGATGGTCTTCGAGGCCGTGATCGGCGCGAGCGAACTGTCGTCGGTGTAGGCACGCATCGAGTCGTTCGTCACCGTCACGGTCACCGAGCCGGCCCGCAGCGCGGTGAGCATTCGCGTCCGCGGGTCCAGGATCGCGACCTTGCCCTGTCGGCGGGCGTCGTCAACGGCGCTCTGCCCACTGCCGATCGCCAGGTTGGACGAGCCGCTCCAGTCGACCGACATCGGGTATCGCAGCGGCACCACACGCGAGCCCGTCGACACTCCCTGCGGCTGCACGATGCTGCCCGAGAGCTGCGCCGTCCTGTCGATCTCGACCGTGGCCGGGGTGTTGAGCGTGATCGACTGGGCGAAGGCGCGCACATCGGCCTTGAGCCACTGCTGTGTCGCGTCCCGGCCCGCGTCGACGGACCAGTCGACCCAGCCGGTGAAACCGCCGCGGTCCGGCGTACCGTACGGGTCCTTGCCCGACGACGGCAGCACCGTGTAGGGGACACCCTCAAGGCGGTGGACGTTGGCTATCTGGGCGTGGGAGCCGACCATCGCGGCACCCTTGCGTGAGGAGTCACGGAAGTCCGTGAGCATGTTCTCGATGAGCGCGACCTCGTCGCGGTCGCCGAGCTGGCTGGACTTCGCCTCGGCGGGGTCGTCCACCGGGTGGTGGGCGAACACCATGACGTTGCGCACCGACCGGTCCTTCTCGGCGTCGGCGAGCGCCTTCTGCATCATCGGGAGCTGGTCCCACGCCGACCCGCGCAGCGATCCGAGGGAGCTGGCGAGCAGGATGAACCGCGTGCCCTTGTGGTCGAACGTCCGGTACGGCCGGCCGAACTCGGTGGTGAAGTTCGTCAGGTCGCTCTGGACGTTGTTGAGGCCGTACGACTCGTGGTTGCCCGGCACGTAGTAGCACGGGATCGAGCCGGCCTCCGGGTCCGGCGTGCTGTCCGGCGCCGGCTCCTGGCCGACCGGGATGAGGTCGCACCCGGCGTCCGTCAGCACCTTGCGGGCGAGCGCGAGGTCCTGCGGCAGGCCGCGGTCGGTGATGTCACCGTTGAGGACGAGCAGGTCCGGGTCGGTCTTGCGGATCCGCTGGATGGCGGCCGTCGCGACCTGGGTCAGCGCCGGGTTGTCGGCCGTGAACTGCACGTCCGACAGCGTGGCGAACTGCCATGTCTTGCGGCCGGCGAGCAGCGAGCCGTCGTCGGAGATGAGCGGGTCGGCCTGAAGCTCGGGCTGGGCGGGCAGGTCGATCGACGTCGGGACGTCGGCCTCGATGCGGTCCAGGACGAACGTGCCCGCCTTCTGCTGGGCGACGTTGGTGTTGATGCCCTGGAAGCTGGAGATCACGATCGGGAACGCCGCGGTCGCGGGCACCGTGAACGTGGCGTTCTGCCAGTCGTTGCTCGCGGCCAGGCCGGTGCCGTAGACGCCACCGCTCTTGCCGGCCGAGTCGATGTAGCCGAGGTACGTCAGACCGCTCGGCACGCTGATGCTCGACTTGATCCGTACCCGTACGCGCAGCGGCTGGCCGGGAACCGGCACACGCTGGGCCGCCGACGCCGCCGAGATGCCCACGTTGCGCATCGCGTTGAAGTCGATACGCAGGCCGTCGGGGTCCGCCGAGAACTTCGTGGCCGCGGTGCTGTTGTTGCGCCAGCGTGCGAGCACGTCGTCATCGAAGCCGTAGACCGTCCTGGTCTGCACGCCGATCGTGATCGGGAGCTGGACCGACTTTCCGGCGACCGAGAGCTTGAGGATCGTGCTCGCGTTGGCGAGCGGGGTGACCTTGAGTCTGCCGTTCGCGGGCTGCACGTCGACGACGCTGTGGTCGTAGTCCAGCTTGAGGTCCCGCGGGTCGATCGGGGCCGTGTAACCCTGCGCGTCGCGGCCGGTCACGGAGACGGTGGCCGCCTGCTCGGGCGTCGCGTCGGCTATCGACAGGAGCTGGGACGACAGCTCCACGCTGTCGAGCGGGCCGAGGACGGTGACCTTCGCGTCCTCGTGCTCGCCGTCCACCCGCGCCTCGACCTTGACGGTGCCCGCCTCGGCCGGGGCCGTGAGCGTGCCGTCCTCGACCGACGCGTCGTCGGAGGACCACCGCACGGCCTTCTGGTCGACCGCCACCGGAGTCTCGTGCTTGTCGACGCCCCGTACGACGAGTCCGCGGCGCAGCCCCGGGAAGACCTTCACGCCGCCGTCGGCCGACGTCGCACCCGGCGCGGGCTTGACGAGGATCTCGTGCAGTTTGCCGTCGCCCTTCGCGACGAACACCCCGACGCCGTTGGGGTCGCTGCGCTCGTGTCCGTCGGACGGTACGTTGCGGACCGTCGCGTCGTCCTCGCCGAGCGCGCGGGCGACCATCGTGGTCGAGCCGCCGCCGTCGAGGTTGACCGCGGTCTCCACGCCCATCGCGGCGAGGTCACGTGCCTCCTTGTCGATCCCGACGCCGCCCTTGCCGGTGCCGCCCGGGCCGTCCCAGGTGGCCAGCACGAGCGACTTGCCGCCGTCCTTGAAGCCGAGCGCGGTGCGCGGGGCGATCGAGGTGTCGAGGCCCTTGACGACCTGGCCGCTGGAGACGATGGTGCCGCCGTGGCCGATCGCGAACCGCATCGCCTTGGCGGCGCTGTCGGCGAGCGAGTAGCTGAGCGTCGCGGGGGCACCGGGCTGCAGCGCGCGGATCGCGGTCGCCGCGGCGCCGCGCCCGACCAGTACGAAGGCGCCGTCCGGGATCGTCCCCGAGCCCGCGGGACCGTTCGGCGTGACCGACACGACCGAACCGTTCTTGACCAGGACCTCGGCGATCTGGTCGTTGGGTACGCCGGTCAGGCCCCCGTTGCGGCTGTAGTTGCCCCACGCGGACGTGAACGCGACCATGCCGTCCGCGGGGATCCCGCCGCCGTTCGCCGCGTTGACCGACAGGACTTTGCGGT
This sequence comes from Streptomyces odonnellii, assembly GCF_000981895.1. GTDB lineage: Bacteria > Actinomycetota > Actinomycetes > Streptomycetales > Streptomycetaceae > Streptomyces > Streptomyces odonnellii. Next base: position 9,507 of record NZ_LATD01000190.1, read on the forward strand.
CCGCGCCCGCGAAATTCGCCGTCGCGTTGACCGAGAGGTCCACGAGCTGGGCGATGCCGTCCTTGCTGACGCCGACGTGCTTGCGGCCGCCGGTGACGTCGGCGGTCTTGAGGAGTTCGCCGTCCTGGATCTCGCCACCGAGCGCCGCGTTGGAGTTGCCGATGTCGAAGAAGTCGCCATTGACGCCCGCGACGGCGCCGGCCTTCTTGGCGGCCTCGGTGAGCGGCCCGCCGGACGCGACGGGTCCGGAGGTGAGCAGGTCCGTGCTGACGTCCTTGTCAGCCAGATTCACGGTCAGGAACTGCGCGTCGTACCAGCCCTTCTGGTCGAGCGCCTTCACATGCTGCAGGTTGATCCCCGGACCGATCTTCTCCACCGTGTTGATCAAGGGGATTCCGCCGGTGACCGGCGCGGGCCGGCTGTCGTCCGCGTACGCGACGGCGGGTGCGGCCGTCAGCGCGGTCGCCGTGGCGAGCACCACTAGCAGTGGCCTCGTATACCGATGGTTCAAGACGTTCGGTTTCATTGGAACCTCGGGTCAAGAGACAACGCGGGGGCAAGGCCCCCGGTACGCCCAGTTCGATCGTGGGCGCGCACCCGATTAGAAAGATCAACTGAGAAGCACGGATGACGCCATCACGAGCCCGCAATGAACCCTCGTTGTGAAGTGCCGTCTTGACGGCCCGGCGGGTTCTCGGCGACGGCCCGGACCTCTCTCCCGTACGGCGGGTGCCGTACGTCCAGCGCCCGGCGGGAGTGTCAGTGGCTTCCGTTAGGTTCCTCTCATGAGTTCTTCCCTGAGCGTCTACCTGCTGGACGTGGCCGCCACGCGCGCCCTCGTCGGCTCCCGCGACGACCAGTTGCTGGAGGCGATACGCACCAACTTCGGGGACGATCTGGTCCGCGACGACGACTATCACCATCACGCGATCGAGCTGGGCGCCCCCACGGCGGACGAGGCACTGCGCGCGGTCGTCCACGGCGGGCCCTTCAGCGACAACCGCGACCACGCCTTCCAGTACGGCTACGCCTATGAGCGGCTGTGCTCGCTCACCGGCACGTTCCTGCCGAACGACTGCTTCACACCGCACAGGGGCGACTGGCTGTCCGTCGTCGACCGGGGTCTGAAGGCTCTGGGCATCACCGCCGTGTCAGTGGAGGCCTTCAGCTACGGCGATTTCCCCGCCCCGCTGCCGTACACCCACACACCGGGCTGCGGCGAGTGGACGCCCGATCACATAGCTGAGGCGCTGAGGCAGTTCGAGGCGGCCAAGCGCGCGGCCGAGGAGTCGGGGGAGGCCCCGTCGCTGGAGCCCGAGGTCGTGGAGGCCGCGATGCAGTGCCTGAGCTGGATGCGGCACGCGGAGACACGAAAGGGCTTCGGCGTCATCGGCTTCCGCTCCTGATACCCGTTCCTGAAATCCGCTTCTGAAATCCGCTCCTGATACCGAGGACGAGAACGACATCCGGTGGGAAGGGTGCCGGTCGGCGGGAAGGGCATTTCTCGTCAGCTCTCGGGCAGAGGCCTGTGGCGCACGCGGAGCCCGATGCCGGCGGACAGCACCACCAGGCACGCCGTGAAGACCAGCCCCGCGTTCTTCAGTCCCAGCGCCAGGGCCAGTGCCCCGACGCCGACCACGGGCAGGGAGATTCCCAGGTACGCCACGACGAAGTAGGCGGAGATGGTGCCGCCGCGCTGTTCGGGCGGCGCGGCCCCGCTGACCGCGGCCAGACCGGCGCGGAAGGCCAGTCCGTGGCCGAGGCCGCCGCAGAGCGCGCCCAGCACGAGGAGCGTCAGCGACTCGGCAGCCAGGGACGCGCCCACCAGCAGAAGACCGAGGACCAGGAAGAGGCAGCCGCCGGGCAGCGCCCGGCGGACGCCGACCTTCCCGAGCAGCGCCTGGCCGGCCGTGGACGCCAGGAACACCGAGAAGACGACCGTGCCCGACACCGCCAGACTGTGCTCGCCGAGCGTCTGGGACAGAAAGGCCGGTGCCACCGCCAGGAACAGTCCCAGCAGAGCGAAACCGACGAAGGCGGCCAGCGCCGACGGCACGAACACCGCGCGGGCTTCGGGCGGCACCGCCAGACCCTGCGGCCTCAGCGGTGGCCACCGCACCGGATCCCGGACGGTCTCCGGCAGGAACCAGGTCAGTACGCACGCCACAGCCACCAGCGCGAGATTCACCAGGAAGGTCAGCCGCAACGGCCAGGGCGCGTACTGGGCGAGCAGCCCGGACAGCAGCGGGCCGCAGCCCAGACCGCCCATACCGGCCGCGGTGGCGACGAACGCCGCCCGTGCCGCGTGCCCCGGTGCGGCCAGTTCCAGCACCGTGGCGGTGGCGGTGCCGCTGAGCAGCCCGGCGGCGAAGCCCGACAGCAGCCGGCCGGCGAACAGCAGCGGCAGGCCGCCTTCGAAGAGGAAACAGAGGGCACTCGCGGCGGAGAGCCCAAGGGCGGCCAGCAGTACCGGCCGGCGCCCCGCCCTGTCGGAGTAGTCGCCCGCCACCAGCAGCGCGGAGATCACGCCGACGGCGTAGACGGCGAACACCACCGTGACCATCAGCTCCGAGAAGCCGAGCTCCTCGCGGTAGAGCCCGTACAGCGGGGTGGGCAGGGTCGTACCGGCCATACCGATGGCGAACACCACCGCGGCCGCCGCACTGCCGGGCCGCCGCCCGGTCACGTGCATGCGGACGATCACGCACGCCACCGTACAAGCGGACGGACGGAGCCACCGCACCCGTAGCCGCTTCGGTGGTCCGTGTCGGCCCGGAGGACGGCGGCGTCGGCGCGGAGGACGGCGGCGGCCCGGAGGACGGGCGGAGGCCCGTCTCCTCCGATTCTCCGATCCGGTTCTCCGGGTCCTACGTACGAGATGAACGCCGCGGGCTCAGAGCGTCAGTACCGGCCGGGTGGAGAAGTCCTCGTAGAGTTCTTCGCCGTCCGGGCCGTACACGAACTCGGCCATGGAAGGGTTGCGGCCGGCCGTGGCCAGCGGCAGCCACGCCAGTAGGTGGCCGTAGCCGCCGCACACCGACTCGCCGCCGTCCCCGCCGTGGACCGCGGTGACGTCGCTGGTCAACTCGGTGCGGTAGGTGTCGTAGGCGATGCGCAGGCCGAAGGCGTTCGGCTGGTTCTGCGGCCCGTCCGTATCGCCGTAGGGGATACGGTCCATGGGGCAGTCGTCGCCCCAGCGGAACAGGGTTGTGGCGCCGGCCCCGCAGGAGTGCTCCCACTCGTCCGAGCTCGGCAGCCGCAGGCCGCGAGCGGCGAGGACCGCCGGCATGTCCGCCGGCAGCTCGGTGAGATTCTCGTCCTCCACCGCCATGAGCACGGTGGCCAGAGTGCGGGTCCGGCGCGGGCTGAGCTCCCGGGCGAGGTGGGCCCGGAGATCGGGACCGTAGCCGAAGCCCTGATGCAGGCTCTCCGCGAAGTCGGCGGTCTGCTCGGGCGTCGGCTGCCAGGCGTCGAGGTCGAACCCGAGCGTCACCGTGCCGCCGGGTATCAGAGCGAATTCCTGGGCGCTCCGCTCGATCCGGACACGATGGAGCGGGGCGTCGAGGTGCTCAACGGTCTCGACGGCGGTCACGCGGCCACCGACCTGCTCCGCGGCCTCGTGGGCGACTCGGCGTGCGGTCGGCAGGTTGAACGACCGCCACCGGTCAAGACTGAGATCGGCGAGAGACATGCGCCGCAGTGTGGCACGTGCCTCTGACACGGCTCGGCCAGGAGCGAGGTTCAACTAGTGTCGCGAGCATGGTCGAACACGATGCCTTCAGTGCCGCCCGCGACGCTTACGACGCTCTTGCCTCCACGTACGCGCAGCGGTTCCGTGACGAACTGCGTGACAGGCCCCTGGACCGCGCGATCTTGAGCGCTTTCGCCGAGGTCGTCAGCACGAGTGGGGACGCTCAGGTCGCGGACCTGGGGTGTGGACCTGGCCATATCACCGCTCATCTCGACGAGTTGGGGCTGCCGGTGTTCGGCGTCGACGCCGCTCCCGCGATGATCGAGCTGGCCCGGCAGGCCTATCCGGGCCTGCGGTTCGACGTGGGCTCGATGGCCGCGCTGGACATCGCTGACGGAGTGCTGGGCGGCGTACTCTCACGCTGGTCCGTCATCCACACCCCGCCGCGGGAACTCCCCGTCATCCTGGCGGAGTTCAACCGTGTGCTGGCACCCGGCGGCCACCTTCTGATCGGCTTCTCGGCGACCGATGGCCCGTCTCACCCGACGCAGGTCTTCGATCACGTAGTCGCGCCGGCCTATCGGTGGTCGCCCGATCATCTCGCCGCGATGCTGCGCGAGTCCGGTTTGGCGGAGGTGGCCCGGATGGTCCGCGAGCCCCAGCCCACTGACCGACGCCAGTTCCAGGAGATCCAACTGCTCGCCCGCAAAGCGTAGGTACGGGGGCGGACGCGCTTGGGGAGGAATGTCCGCCGTTGTGTTCTGCCCCATCGGGCAGGAACGGCTGCCCATGCCGGACGACGTCCCGCTCCTGTACTGGAGCGGTGCCCGTACGGCAGTGTCGGATTGAGAGAGGTCTGCCGCTGGACACCCCAGGGAGCCGAGGATGCGTGACCACGTACACGATCAGGATCACGAAAACGGTGATGCCGCCGTCAGCAGGCCGCACCAGGCCGATGACGCGCGGCTGTTCAAGGCCGCCGTCGGCGGTCGCGCGGATGTCGTAGGTCCGTCCGGCATGGGCGTTCTCCAACGGGCCGTCGGCAACAGCGCGGTGGGGGCGATGATGCAGCGTGATCGCGACGAGGAAGCCGCGCCGGAGCAGCGCTCTCCCGTCCACGACGTCGTCAACTCCGGCTCAGGGCAGGCGCTGGACAGCGACACCCGTACCGATATGGAGGCCCGGCTCGGGTCGGACTTCTCCGATGTCCGGGTGCACACCGGAGACGCGGCACACCAGTCCGCGAAGTCCGTCGGTGCGCATGCCTACACCGTCGGCAACAACGTCGTCTTCCAACGGGACGCCTACGACCCGTCCTCCCACTCCGGCCGGACCACGCTGGCCCACGAGCTGACCCATGTGATCCAGCAGCGCAGCGGTCCGGTCGACGGGACCGATGCCCCCGGCGGCATCCGGGTCAGTGATCCCTCGGACCGTTACGAGCGGGAGGCCACCGCCAACGCCGAGCGCGCGATGTCCGCCCCGGCCCTCCAGGCCGCCCCGGAGCCCGCCACCGCACCCGGCCCGGCCGCGGCCGTACAGCGGGAGTCCGAGGGAGAGGACGAGGAACCCGCTGATGTCCAGGGCATGTTCGTGCAGCGGGCCGAGGAGCAGGAAGAGCAGGAGGAACCGGCCGCCTCGTGACGGCGGCCGGGCAAAGGGGGCGGGGACGGGCTCACAGCCCGTCCCCGCCCCCTTTGCCCAGCCGTACCATCCCGCTCTTGCCGCTCTTGCTGCCCTTGCCGGTCAGCTCGCCGACGCGCTCGTGCTCGGGGCAGGAGCGGCCCGTAGCGTCCCGCCCACCAGAAGCGATTCCGCGCACTGGGCCGGGGCCGGAGTGCCCACCGGCCGTCCCACTTCGCGGCATGTCACCGTCATGGTGATCTGGCCGTCGGCGGGCACCACGATCGGGGTGACGAAGTGGTAGTCCTGGTCCCGGAAGTTCTGCAGGGCGAGTCTGAGGAGGGTCTGGCCCTCGGCGGCGATGACGACGTTGCCCGAGTCGCCCTGCGGGTTCTGCACCACCAGGTCGGTCAGTTCGAAGAGCTGACCCGCCGGGACCTTGTACACGGTCTTGGCCGTCGGATCCCCGCCCACCGAGTCCCTGACCTCGGTCTGGGCGCTCTTCGGGTCTCCGAAACCGCCGGCACCGCCGCCGCCCGTGCCACCGCCCGAGCCGCCCGACC
>NZ_LATD01000191.1 GCF_000981895.1 Streptomyces odonnellii
CCACTCCCCCGCTCCCGCCCGGCAAGTGCCGCCGCGAGCGTACCGATCCCCGGGCGCCGGGCGCGAACCAGACCGCCACGTCCGCGGTACGGCAGCCGGCGCCGGGCCGGGCCCCGCTCTCAGCAGTCGGCGGAGCGTGTTGAGTGGTCGTGTCTCTGTGTGGCAGGCGAGCGGAAGGGCGGGGCGGCCTGGTGGCGGACAAGGTGGAGGCGGGCGACGGGCTGGTCGGAGGGACGGGGTTGTCCGATGCGTCGGCGGCGCCGGTCGGCGGTGTTCCCTGGAGAACGCGGCGGGCGCGGGTGGCCGTTTCCGCGGTGTTCTTCATCACCGGGGCCGCCTTCGCCGCATGGGCCTCGCGGGTGCCCGCGGTGCAGGAGCGGCTCGGGCTGTCCGAGGGGGAGTTGGCCGTCGCGCTGGTGGGGCTGAGCGCGGGCGCGTGTCTCGGACTGCCGCTGGTGGGCGGGCTGGTGGCCCGGTACGGGAGCCGGCCGGTGCTGTTCGCCGGTATGGCGGTGTATCTGGCCTCACTGTCCGGCCTGGCGTTCGTACCCGGCCTGCCGGCGCTGACCGTGACCCTGGCTCTGCTCGCCTGCGGCAACACCGCCGTCGATGTCGCCATGAACACCCAGGGGGTCATCGTCGAACGCGCTTATGAACGCGCCATTCTGGGCGGTTTTCACGCCATGTTCAGTCTGGGCGGGATCACGGGCGCGGTGGCCGGCAGCGTAGCGGCCTCGGCCGGAGTCGGTGTGGGCCCGCACTTCGTGGTGACCTCGGTGGTCCTGTGCGGGGCGACGGCCGTGGCGGCGACCGCGCTGCTCCCCGACCCGCCGCGAGACCGCGCCAAGAAGTCCGAACCGCTCTTCGCCCTGCCCGGCGCCGGGCTGTGGATCCCCGGACTCGTCGCGTTCTGCGCGCTCATGGGAGAGGGCGTCATGAACGACTGGGGCGCGGTGTACCTCCACGGCGTGACCGGTGCCTCGCCCGGCGCGGCGGGCGCCGGATTCGCGGTCTTCTCCGCCGGGATGGTCGCCGGCCGCCTCGCGGCCGACCGGATCCGTGCCCGTACCGGCACCGTACGGTTCACCCTCGGCTGCGCCCTCGTCGCCGCCGCCGGGGCGGTGACCGCGATCGCCGTCCCCACGACCGGCGCGGGCTTCGCCGGCTACGCGCTGATCGGACTGGGCATGGCCGCCGTGATCCCCGTGATCTTCAGCCACGCGGCCGGGCTCCGGCCGGACCGTCCGGGTCCGGCGATCGCCGCGGTCTCCGCGGTCGGGTACGTCGGGTTCCTGGCGGGCCCGCCGGTGATAGGCGGCCTCGCGGAGGCGACGGACCTCCGTACGGCGATGCTGGTCCTGCCTGCGCTGATGGCGGCGATGGCGCTGCTGGCGATGAGGCTGCGCCGTCGCTGACGCGTCTGCGGCGGCGACCGTCGACCCGTCGTACCGCTTCCACAAGAGGTACTGCACAACAGGCATTGCACAACAGCTCTTGTGGATATAGCTTCGTCCGCATGTCCGATCACGACCGTTCCATCACCGACTCACGCGTCCTCGCCGCCATGGCCCATCCCGCCCGGCGGCGGCTGCTCGATCTGCTCAAGCTCGACGGGCCCGCGACCGCCAGTGGGCTGGCGCAGCAGACCGGGGAGGCCGTGGGGAGTGTCAGTCATCATCTGCGGGCGCTGGCCGAGGCGGGGCTGATCGAGGAGGCGCCGGAGCTGGCGCGGGACCGGCGGGAGCGGTGGTGGCGGCGTACGACACCCAAACTGTGCTGGTCCTCCGCCGACTTCGCCGAGGACGCCGCCGGGGAGGCCGTCGCCCACGCCGTCGACTCGCTCAATCTGGAACGGCAGGCCGGGCATGTGCGGCGCTGGGCCGACCGGCCGCAGGCCGAGCAGGCGCGGTGGCCGCTGGGGCCGTTCTCGAACGAGGCCTGGCTGCGGGTCACCGACGCCGAACTCGCGCAGTTCGCCGCCGAGATCGGCGCGGTCGTCGACCGGTGGGCCGATCGCGAACTGCCCGACGACGGCCAGGAGCGCGGCACCGTCTTCACCTTCACCCGCGCCGTACCCGGCCGCCCGTAGAACCCGTGGACCGGCGAACAGCCCGTGGACCGGCCTGGACACCGTCAACCGGCCGAACAGCCCGTGGAGCGGCCCGGACACCGTGGGCCGGCGAACAGCCCGTAGACCGGCCGTACAGCCCGTAGAACCCCTGGAAAGTGAGTAACGAGATGAGTGTGTGGTTCATCACCGGCGCCTCCCGCGGCCTCGGCGCCGCCATCGCCCGGGAGGCCCTGGCCCGCGGCCACCAGGTCGCCGCCACCGGACGCGACCTGGACGCCCTCCGCCGTACCTTCCCGGACCCCGGCGACGCCCTTCTCCCCCTCGCCGCCGACGTCACCGACGAACCGAGCGTCCGGGCCGCCGCGGACGCCGCCCTCGCGCGCTTCGGCCGGATCGACGTCCTCGTCAACAACGCCGGGCGCGGGCTGATCGGCGCTGCCGAGGAGGTCTCGGACGAGGCCGCCCGCGCGGTGTTCGACACCAACTTCTTCGGTGTGCTCACCACTCAGCGGGCCGTCCTGCCGGCGCTGCGCGCCCAGCGCTCCGGGCATGTGATCAACATCAGCTCGGTGGGCGGGTTCACCGGCTCCCCGGGCTGGGGAATGTACGCGGCGACGAAGTTCGCCCTGGAGGGCATGTCCGAGTCGCTGCGGGCGGAGCTGGCGCCCCTCGGCGTACGTGTCACGGTCATTCAGCCGGGCGGCTTCCGTACGGACTTCCTGGACGGTACGAGCCTGCACACCGAGCCCCACACGATCGACGACTACGCGACGACCTCGGGCGCCACCCGCGACGTCCCCGCCTCGTACAACCACGCGCAGCGCGGCGACCCGGCCAAGGCCGCGGCGGCGATCGTCGATCTGGCGGAACTGCCGGAAGGCACCGAACCGCCGATGCGGCTCCAGCTCGGCGCGGACTGTGTGGAGCGCGTATCGGCCAAGCTCGATCAGGTACGGAAGGACCTCGACGCCTGGCGAGCGGTGGCAGTCGCGACCGATCACGCCGATCAGCCGGCGACCGGGTCGTAGCCCTCAGCACGTCCCGCCCGCTCGGCCTGGGCCCTGCTGCTCCGCCTGCTCCGTCCGGGTCTGCTGCGCCGCCCAGGCCTACTGCTCCGTCTGGTCCGTCCGGGCCTGCTGCCCCGCCGGACAGGGCCTACGCCTCCCGGCAGATCAGCAGCAGCGCCCGGTCGTCGTTCACGTCCTTCGCCACCGCTTCGATCAGATGCCACGCCGCGCCATGGAACCCCGGCGCCACATACCGGTCCGCCTCGCCCGTCAGCCGGTCGATGCCCTCGCCGAGGTCGCGGCCCGACGCCTCGACCAGGCCGTCCGTGAACAGCATCAGCACATCGCCCGGCCGCAGCGTGCCCTTGGCCGAGTCGAACTGCGCCCCGTCGTACACCCCCAGCAGTGGGCCCTCGCCCGACTTCTCCTCCCACCGGCCGCTGCCCGCGTGGAGCTGGAGGGCGGGCAGATGGCCGGCGGAGAGCAGTTCGTAGTCGCCCGAGTCCAGGTCCAGGACCAGATGGATGGAGGTGGCGAACCCCTCGTCCCAGTCCTGCCGGAGCAGATAGCCGTTGGCGGCCGGCAGGAAGCCGTGCGGCGGGAGCGAGCCGAGCAGCCCGCCGAAGGCGCCCGAGAGCAGCAGGGCGCGCGAACCCGCGTCCATGCCCTTGCCGGAGACATCGGTGAGGACGACTTCGAGGGTGCGCCCGCCGTTCGTACGGGCCGCCACGACGAAGTCGCCGGAGAACGACTGGCCGCCCGCCGGGCGCAGCGCCATCTCCCGGTGCCAGCCCCTGGGCAGGCGCGGGAGGGCGCTCTGCACGCGGATGCGCTCGCGCAGGTCGAAGAGCATCGTTCCGCCACGCCGCCAGGGCACCCCGACGCGCGCCCTGAACTGCGCGATCAGCAGACCGAACAGACCGCAGGCCGCCACCACCAGGACCGTGCCGGGCGTGACCCGGGCGGGCCCGTCCGGATACGGGCCGAGGACCATCGACTCGACGATCAGCGCGGCGGCGGCCGCGGCGTACAGGCTGAGCAGGCTGGAGGGCCGCAGCAGCACCCCGCCGGCCACGATGGGCAGGACGAGCGCGGAGGGCGCGCACCAGACGGGGAAGGCGATGGTGGTGAGCGTGATCGCCGGAATCGTCAGCAGCAGTCCGGCGAGGGCGATCCAGTCGGAGCCGTCGCCCCGGAAGTAGTCGACGCCGGATTTTCGCACGCTGTTGCGGACCCGGTGCAGCTTCCTGCGCAACCGGGCCGAATAAGACTCCGCTCGCGCGACACCGGCCATCGTGTGGACCCTACCGATCCGGCCGACGGGCGTGCAGGGGGACCCCGAGACATTGCGTTCGAAATCGGGTCGCTTCGTCGACATCATCCTGCTACTGATGGCATATGACTACTGAGCTGCGGGTACTGAACCCGGCCGAATGGGACCGCTGGTACAGGACACTGGAAGTCGCCTTCGGAGGGCTCGTGGAGTCGCCGGAGAAGCGCGCGCTGATGGAGTCGCTGACCGAATGCGAGCGGTCGGTCGGGGTCTGGGACGGGGACGAATGCGTGGGCACGGCAGGGGCGTTCAGCTTCCGGCTGTCCGTGCCGGGCGGTGCGCTGGTGCCCGCGGCGGGCGTCACGATGGTCAGCGTGGCGGCGACGCACCGCAGGCGCGGGGTGCTGACCTCGATGATGCGCCGCCAGCTCGACGACGTACGGACGTGGGGAGAATCACTCGCCGTGCTGACGGCGTCCGAGCCGCCGATCTACGGGCGGTACGGGTACGGCGCGGCGACGCGCCAGCTCCTCGCGGAGATCGACACGTCGCGGGTGCGGTTCGAGCTGCCGGCGGGGGCGGAGGAGATCCGGCTGCGCGCGGTACGGCCCGGGGATCCGGCCGTACAGAAGGCCTGTGAGGCCGTGTACGCGGCGGAGGTCGCCGCCCGGCCGGGGATGCTCGCCAGGCGGCCCGGGTGGGAGCGGCTGCCGCTGGCGGACGCCGAGAAGGAGCTGGACGGGGCGTCGGCACTGCGCTGCGTACTGGCGGAACGGGCAGGCGAGGTGGTGGGGTTCACACTCTTCCGAAGCCGCCCCGATTGGGACAATTCCGGACCGAAGGGGACGATTGAGCTCCAGGATCTGCACGCGCTGGACCCGGTGGCGTACGCGTCGCTGTGGCGCTTCCTCGCCGATATCGATCTGACGTCGACGATCCGTGCCCGCAACCGGCCGGCGGACGACGCGTTCCAGTACCTGGCCTCGGACATCCGCCGCTGCGGGCTGGTGCTGCGGGACTCACTGTACGTACGGCTGGTCGAGGTCGGCGCGGCGCTGGAGGCGCGTACGTACCGGGCGCCGGTCGATGTGGTCCTGGCGGTGGAGGACGGCTTCTGTCCCTGGAACGAGGGGCGTTGGCGGCTGTCCGGCGACACGAAGGGCGCGACCTGCGAACGCACCACGGACGCCCCGGACTTGACGCTGTCGGTGGCGGACCTGGGCGCCGCCTATCTGGGCGGCATCTCCCTGACCGCGCTGTCCCGCGCGGCCCGGATCCAGGAACACCGCCCGGGCGCCCTCGCCGAAGCCGCCACGGCCTTCTCCTCGGACCCGGCCCCCTGGCTCCCCCACGGCTTCTGAGGCATACGATTCTGGGGCTTCGGCTTCTGAGGCTTCGGCTTCTGAGGCTTCCGAACGGCCCGGCCGGGGCTCACCCGGTCCGGCGCATGACTTGTACTCCGCGACCTACAGTCCGTTGAGAACGTCCTGGTACGCCGCGCCGAAGCAGTCGATCATTGTTTTGAGTTCGGCGTCGGAACTGATCAGTGGAGGCGCGAAGGCGATGGTGTCGCCTATCGCCCGTACGAGCAGGCCGTGTTCCGCCGAGCGGGCCATCAGGGCCGTGCCCAGTTCACCGGCCGCCGTCCCGGCGGCGGCCGGGTCGAAGGTGATGGCGCCGAGGAAGCCGTGACCCCGTACATCGCGGACCAGCTCCGCGCCACGAAAGGCTCCGAGTCCGTCCGCCAGCATCGGCGCGGTCGTCCGCACATAGCCCGGGATGTCCCGCTCCCTGAGAATGGCGAGGGATTCACGCGCTACGGCCGCGGCCACGGGGTGTCCCGAATAGGTAAAACCGTGCGCGAATCCGTCGAGTTCGGCGGACCCTTTGACGAGTGCGTCGACCACTCGCTTCTCCAGCATGACGGCGGAGATCGGTATGTACGCCGAGGAAAGCCCCTTGGCGAGGGTGATCAGGTCGGGGGTGAGATCGAATTCCGTCGTCGCGAACATCGAACCGGTGCGGCCGAATCCAGTGATGACTTCATCGGCGATGAACAGGATGTCGTGACGGGCCAGCACCTCTTCGACCCGATGGTAGTAACCCGGGGGCGGGATGATTATTCCGCCGGCGCCGATTATGGGTTCCGCGATGAACGCGGCGATCGTGTCGGCGCCCTCTTCATCGATGAGATCCTCCAACCGCGCGACCAGCCAGTCGACGAACTGATCATTCGTCATGCCCTGAGCCTGCGGGGAAAGAGGATCGGGGCAGGGCACCTTCAGGAAATTCGGCAGGGGCAGACCGAATCCCTGGTGTATGTAGCTGATACCGGTGGCCGATGCAGCGGCGACGGTGGTGCCGTGATAGCCCATCTCCTGAGAGATGATCTTCACCCGCCCGGAACGGCCCAGGCTGCGGTGGTAGAACCAGGCGATTTTGAACGCGCTGTCATTCGCCTCTGCTCCTGAATTGGCGAAGAACGTACGCCCCATTCGCAGCGGGGAGATCTGGGCGAGGTCTTCGGCGAGAGCCAGTGCGACATCGGTGGTGCGGTGCCCGAAGGACGCGTAGAACGGCAGCTTGGCCAGTTGATCCGTGGCCGCCTGAATGAGCCGGGGCTCGCTGTAACCGAGATTCGCGCACAACATGCTGGAGACACCGTCGAGATAGGAACGGCCTTCGCTGTCCCATACCCGCACGCCTTCGCCACGGACGATCACATGCGGTTCGGTTTCCAGATAGGTGGGAGTGTGGGGTTCGAGCATGGTTACCGACTGTGGAGACATAAGGACTCCTTCGTACTCGGTGTCTCCTCAACCTTTTATTCGGTTCATTCAGTTTACTGGCGGCTGGCAGGCCGGGCACCAGAAGAGATTGCGGGCGGCGAGCGGGGCCGTACGGATTTCGGTGGCGCAGAGATGGCAGGGCATCTGGGCGCGGCGGTAGACGTACACCTCGCCGCCGTGGTCGTCGACGCGCGGCGGGCGGTTCATGGCCTCGGGGGTGTGCTCGGGGCGGACCGTGTCGATGCGGTTGTTCCGTACGCCCTCGCGCATCAGCGCCACCAGGTCCGCCCAGACCGCCTCCCACTCGCGGCGGGTGAGGTCCTTGCCGGGGCGATACGGGTCGATGCCGTGGCGGAAGAGGACCTCGGCGCGGTAGACGTTGCCGACGCCCGCGATGACCTTCTGGTCCATCAGAAGCGCGGCAACGGTCGTACGGGAGCGGGAGATCCGCGCCCAGGCCTTCTCGCCGTCGTCGGCGGGGCGCAGCGGATCCGGCCCGAGGCGGTCGTGTATCGCGCGCTTCTCGGGGGCGGTGATCAGGGCGCAGGTGGTGGGGCCGCGCAGATCCATGTACGCCGTGCCGGAGGCGAGCCGGAGCCGGACGGTGTCGGTGGGCGGCGGGGCGGGCGCGGCACCGAAGGCGACCTTGCCGAAGAGGCCGAGATGGATATGCACCCAGCCCAGGTCCTCGCCGAAGCCGTCCGGGCCGCCCGTGCCGTCCGGGCCGCCCTTGCCACCGTCGCCGTCCGGGTCGCCCGTGACACCGCCGTCCGGGCCGCCGAAGCCGAGGAAGAGGTGCTTCCCGTGGGCGTCCACGCGCTCGAAGACCCGGCCGTCGAGCAGGGCCGCGCTGTCGGAGAACTTGCCCTGCGGGCTGCTGACCCGTACCGGCCTGCCTCCGAAGCGGTCGAGATGGTCCTCGGCGAGGCGGTGGATCGTATGCCCCTCGGGCACGGTCTCTCCTGTTGTGCTGCTCTGTACGGGCTGGTGGCTACGGGTATGACAGTGCCGCCGGATCGTCGTGCTGGGCCGGCGGCACGTGTAGGGCTGGTCAGTCCTTCTGCGGGTGGTGCGCCGGGATCGGCGGCAGCTCGTGGGTCGCCTCGTACTCCGTGAGCATCTCGATCCGGCGTGTGTGCCGCTCCGCGCCCGAGTACGGCGTCTTGAGGAAGACCTCGATGAACGAGACCGCTTCGTCGCGGGTGTGCATCCGGCCGCCGACCGAGATCACATTGGCGTTGTTGTGCTCGCGGCCCAGGGCGGCCGTGCGCTCGCTCCACGCGAGGACGGCCCGTACCCCCTTGACCTTGTTCGCGGCGATCTGCTCGCCGTTGCCCGAGCCGCCGATGACGACGCCGAGGCTGTCCGGGTCGGCGGCCGTACGCTCCGCGGCGCGCAGACAGAAGGGCGGGTAGTCGTCCTCGGCGTCATAGATGTGGGGGCCGCAGTCGATGGGCTCGTGACCGTGTTCGGTGAGCCACTCGACGAGGTGGTTCTTGAGTTCGAAGCCGGCATGGTCGGAACCGAGATACACGCGCATGATCCGAGTGTGGCACGCGGGACGCCGGGCGGCGGTCAGCGGGGTCGCGGGCCGCAACGGCGTCACGACCCCGCGGAAACGCTCCGGAAGGGCTCCGTGAACGCTCCGGAAAGCACCTCCCGGCACGGCACCTCCCGGCACGGGCTCACCGGTCAGCCGCGGCGGCCCATCAGCTTCCAGGCGGCCGGCAGCGCCCCCATCGCCAGCGCCGCCTTCAGCGCGTCGCCGAGCAGGAAGGGCACCAGTCCCGCCGAGATCGCGGCACTCGGTGACAGACCGGCGGCGACGGCCAGATACGGGACGCCCACCGCGTAGATGATCGCGGAGCCCGCCACCATCGTCCCCGCCGTACGGAGTACGGAACGGTCGCCGCCACGGCGGGCCAGCGCGCCCACCGCCGTGGCGGCGAGCAGCATCCCGAGGACATAGCCGAAGGACGCCCCGCCCGCGCCGGACGAGCCGGCCGAGAACCACGGCAGCCCCGCCGATCCGGCAAGGGTGTAGAGGGCGAGCGCGAGGAAGCCGCGGCGGGCGCCGAGCGAGGTGCCGACCAGCAGCGCGGCGAAGGTCTGGCCGGTGACGGGCACCGGCGAGCCGGGGACCGGTACGGAGAGCTGCGCCGCCAGTCCGGTGAGTACGGCACCGCCGACGACCAGGGCGATGTCCCGGACACGGGTGGCGGGGAGCAGATCGGCGAGGACCGCTCCGGTACGGGGAGCTGCGGCGGCGGTGGTCATGGGGGCTCCGGGGTCGAGAGGACGGGGCGGGAAGGTGGCGCGGCGGAACAGGTGCGTCCAGCTGGTTCGGTCCTGACGGTGCGCCGGGACAGCCCGACCGTAACCCACCGGTTCGCGCCGAATCACCGTCAGTCGTCCACAAAGCGGGGGTCAGGGGCTTGTCGGGGGTGGCACAAAGTGCCACGGCACACGGCCGACCGTGTTGCTGCTAGCGTGCACATGCATAAGACTTGCAATAAGAGGTCGGAGGGCTCGGACACATGGCCACGTACACGCTTCCTGAACTCCCGTACGACTACGCGGCGCTCGAACCGGTCATCAACCCGCAGATCATCGAGCTGCACCACGACAAGCACCACGCCGCCTATGTGAAGGGCGCCAACGACGCCCTGGACCAGCTCGCGGAGGCGCGCGACAAGGAGGCGTGGGGGGCGGTCAACGGGCTGGAGAAGAACCTCGCGTTCCATCTCTCGGGCCACATCCTGCACTCGATCTACTGGCACAACATGACCGGTGACGGCGGCGGCGAACCGCTCGCCGAGGACGGGGTCGGCGAGCTGGCGGACGCGATCACGGCGTCCTTCGGCTCGTTCAGGGGCTTCAAGTCGCAGCTCACCAAGGCCGCGGCGACCACGCAGGGCTCGGGGTGGGGCGTGCTCGCGTACGAGCCGGTCAGCGGGCGGCTGATCGTCGAGCAGGTCTACGACCACCAGGGGAACGTGGGGCAGGGGTCGGTGCCGATCCTGGTCTTCGACGCCTGGGAGCACGCCTTCTATCTCCAGTACAAGAACCAGAAGGTCGACTTCATCGAGGCGATGTGGCGGGTCGTCAACTGGCAGGACGTGGCGAAGCGCCACGCCGCCGCCAAGGAGCGCGCGAACGTTCTGCTGCTCGCGCCCTGAGGCGTCCTGCTCGTGATCGTCTTCTCAGCCTTCACGGGCGGACGGAATGAGGAAGGGCCCCCACGAGGACGTGACTCGTGGGGGCCCTTCCGCGCAAGGCGCCCCTCCGCGTAAGGCGCCCTCCCACGTAAGGCGCCCCTCCGCGTAAAAGGTCCTTCCGCGTGATGGGTCCTTCCGCGCGAAGGGTCAACAGGCGGATCGGTTCACCGCCGGGCGGGTCAGTCGAAAATGGGCTCCTGCGTCCGCGTCCGCTTGATCTCGAAGAAGCCCGGGATCGACGCCACCATCAGCGTGCCGTCCCACAGCTTCGCGGCCTCCTCGCCCTTGGGCGCGGGGGTGACGACCGGGCCGAAGAAGGCGATCTGCTCGCCGTCCGAGCCGGGCACCGCGATGACCGGGGTGCCGACCTCCTGGCCGACCTTGTCGATCCCCTCCTTGTGGGAGGCGCGCAGCTCCGTGTCGTACGCGTCGGAGTCCGCGAAATCGATCAGGTCCGCCGGCAGCCCGACCTCGTCCAGGGCTCCGGCGATCGCCTCGCGGGTGGCGCCCTCGCCGCGGTTGTGGAAGCGGGTGCCGAGCGCGGTGTACAGCTTGCCGACGACCTCGTCGCCGTGCTTCTGCTGGGCGGCGATCACCACACGGACCGGGGCCCAGGCCTTGGCGAGCCCTTCGCGGTACTCCTCGGGCACGTCCTTGTCCTCGTTCAGCACGGCCAGGCTCATCACGTGCCAGCGCACCTCGATGTCGCGGACCTTCTCCACTTCGAGCACCCAGCGTGAGGTCATCCAGGCCCAGGGGCACAGCGGATCGAACCAGAAGTCGACGGGGGTCTTCTCGGACATGACTCTCCTCATGAAGGCGGTGAACACACCTTGGATACACCTCAACGGGAGAACGTCCCGGACGGCCGGGGGCATTCCCCGCTGCCGCCCACCGGGCACACATGGGAGGATCGCCGGGTTCGAGACGAGCGCCGCGCAGCGCCACAAGCACTGCCGAGCGCCCCCCAGCACCGCCAAGCCACGCGGCGAGCCACGAAGGAGTGACCGTGCCCGGTGAGAACCTGTCCCGCGACGAGGCCCGTGAACGGGCCGGCCTGCTGTCCGTAACCGGGTACGAGGTCCGCCTCGACCTGCGCTCGGCGGTGGACGGCGCCCCGGACGAGGCCGGTACTCCGGAGGACACCGCCGCGCCCGCCGGCCCCCGGACCTTCCGCTCGGTCACGACCATCCGGTTCCGCTGCGCGAGCCCCGGCGCCTCGTCCTTCGCCGACCTGATCGCGCCCCGCGTCACCTCCGTGACCCTCAACGGCACGGACCTGGACCCGGCCGCGGTCTTCGACGGCTCGCGTATCGCGCTGGACGGCCTCCAGGCGGAGAACGTCCTGGTCGTGGACGCGCAGTGCGCGTACAGCAGGACCGGCGAAGGTTTGCACCGCTTCGTCGACCCGGAGGACGGCGAGGTCTATCTCTACACGCAGTACGAGCCGGCCGACGCCCGCCGGGTCTTCGCCAATTTCGAGCAGCCGGACCTCAAGGCCCCGTACCGCTTCGAGGTGACCGCACCGGAGGGCTGGACGGTCTGGAGCAACGGCGCGGGCACCCTGAAAGAAGAAGGGCGCGAAGCGCTTCCGCAGAAGGGTGGTGGCGGGCGACGGGCGGGCAGGGTCTGGCACTTCGCCGAGACCGCGCCGATCTCCACGTACATCACGGCCGTCGTCGCGGGCCCGTACCACTACGTGACCGACTCGTATCGCCGTACGTTCGAGGACGGCACGGTGCTGGAGATCCCGCTCGGCGCGATGTGCCGCAAGGGGCTCGCCCGCCACTTCGACCCCGACGACATCTTCCTGATCACCAAGCAGGGCCTGGACTTCTTCCACGACCACTTCGACTACCCGTACCCCTTCGGGAAGTACGACCAGGCGTTCGTGCCCGAGTACAACCTCGGCGCGATGGAGAACCCCGGTCTGGTGACCTTCCGCGAGGAGTACATCTTCCGCGGCTATGTGACGCAGGCGTCGTACGAGCGCAGGGCGACGACGATCCTGCACGAGATGGCGCACATGTGGTTCGGCGATCTGGTGACCATGCGGTGGTGGGACGACCTGTGGCTGAAGGAGTCCTTCGCGGACTTCATGGGCTCGTTCGCGCTCGTCGGCGCGACCCGCTTCACCGACGGCTGGATCACCTTCGCCAACAACCGCAAGGCATGGGCGTACCGCGCCGACCAGTTGCCGTCCACCCACCCGGTCACGGCCGACATCCGTGATCTGGAGGACGCCAAGCTGAACTTCGACGGCATCACCTACGCCAAGGGCGCGTCGGTGCTGAAGCAGCTCGTGGCGTACGTGGGACAGGACGCGTTCCTGGAGGGCGCCCGGCGCTACTTCAAGCGGAACGCGTACGGGAACACCGAGCTGGGCGATCTGCTGTCCGTACTGGAGGAGACCTCCGGGCGGGACATGGCGGGCTGGGCGCGGTCCTGGCTCCAGACCGCCGGGGTCAACTCCCTCACCCCGCAGGCCGCTTACGGCGACGACGGGCGGATCAGCGAACTGGCGGTGGTGCAGGAGGCGGCGGCGTCGCACCCGGAGCTGCGGCCGCACCGGGTGGCGGTGGGGCTGTACCGGCGCACGCCGGAGGGCGCACTCGTCCGGTACGCGCGCGCCGAGGCGGACGTCGACGGGCCGCGTACGGTCGTGTCCGGCCTGGCCGGGGCCGACCGCCCGGATCTGATCCTGGTCAACGACGACGACCTGACGTACTGCAAGATCCGCTTCGACCCGGCCTCGCTGGACACCCTGCGCGCGCACCTCGGCGATCTCAGCGATCCGCTGGCCCGGGCGCTGTGCTGGTCCGCGGCCTGGAATCTCACCCGTGACGCGATCATGCCGGCGCGGGACTTCATCGCCCTGGTGCTCGCCCACGCGGGCCGCGAGACGGACATCGGTGTGCTCCAGATGGTGCACGCCTGGGCGCGGTCGGCGCTCACCCACTACGTGGCGCCGGAGTGGCGCGAGCACGGCCGGCGGCTGCTGACGGGGAACGCGCTCGAACAGTTGCGCGCGGCCGAGCCGGGCAGCCAGCACCAGCTCACCTGGGCCCGCTTCCTCGCCTCGATCGCGGCGTCGGAGGAGGACCTCCAGTTCCTGCGCGGGCTGCTGGACGGTACGGCGAAGATCGACGGCCTCCAGGTCGACCAGGAGCTGCGCTGGGCGTTCCTGGAGCCGCTGGCCGCGCACGGCGCGGCGGACGAGTCGGTCATCGACGCGGAACTGGCCCTGGACGACACGGCGTCGGGCAAGCGCCACCAGGTGCGGTGTCTGGCGGCCCGGCCCTCGGCGGCGGTGAAGGCACAGGCGTGGGCGCAGGTCGTCGAGTCGGACGCGCTGTCGAACGCGCTGGTGGAGGCGGTGATCGCCGGGTTCGCGCGGCCGGGGCAGCGGGAGCTGACCGCGCCGTACGCGGCGAAGTACTTCGAGGTGATCGAGCGGGTCTGGGCGGAGCGCTCGATCCAGATCGCCATGCATGTGGTGCGGGGGCTGTACCCGGCACTCCAGGCGCGCCGCGAGACCCTGGACGCCACGGAAGCGTGGCTCGCGGCGCATGAGGACGCGGCGCCGGCGCTGCGCAGGCTGGTGCTGGAGGCGGGGGACGATCTGGCGCGGGCGCTGCGGGCGCAGGAGCGGGACGGGGCGCAGGAGCGGGACGCGGCGGTGTGACCGGGGGCGCGGCGGTGTGACCGGGGGCGGGCGTGAGGAGGCGCGGCCCGTTTGATTCGTACGACGAGTCGCGCATCATCGGCAGTCGAACGTCCGTACTTTAGGCCGAGC
>NZ_LATD01000192.1 GCF_000981895.1 Streptomyces odonnellii
CCCGCGCCCCGCTCCTGATCCGCGCTCCCGGCCCGCTCCTGATCCGCGCCCCCGCCCGAGCCTTCGCCGCCGACGGCTCCTTCCCCGGCGTCGCCCCGGCTGAGACGTTCCGGGTCATGGGGGTCGAAGAGCCGGTGGGCCGTCGCGGCCAGATCGCCGGCGGACGCCTCGTCGAGCGGGACGAGATCCGCGAGGACATGCGCGCCGGTGGTCAGGGCCGCGCTGTCGAGGACGACCGTACGGATACGGTCGAGCCTGCGCAGGGAGTCCGGGCCGTGGACAAGGGTGCCGCTGTGCGCGAGGGCGCCGCCGAGAACGCAGGCGAACCCTTCCCTGGCCAGTACGGGCGCCTTGGGGATGGCCGCGAGCGAGGCGCTGGCCGCGCTGCCGGTACGCCGGGTCACCGCCAGCGCCCCGGCGAAGGTCAGCCCCGCGATGACCGCCGCCATGTCGGCGTACCGCTCGACGGGCCCCGGCCGCAGCGGAGCCGGACGCGGCATGGGGTCCCGGAACTCCGCCCGCGCGAGCTGGGGTTCCCGGGAGAGATCCGGCTCGGCGCTGGTCCAGGCGGCGCGGTGGGCCTTCAGCTCCGCCGCGCTGAGGGCGTGCCGTACGGCGTCGACGGCGAGGCCGAGGAATCCGCCGGCGCTGCCCTGGGCGGCGGCGTTCAGGGTGGCGAGTACGACGGAGGTGTTCCGCTCCCCCACCACCTTCCCGACCATCCGCCGCAGCCGCGGCTGCGTCTCGACGATGGTCACCACGGAGGCCAGCTCGATCGGCAGCGGGGCGTGCTGGGTGAGGCGCCCCATCACGGCGAGCGGCAGCGCGACGGTCTGGGTCGCCAGGGACCAGACAGCCCGTCCGGCCGGTTCGGCGGAGGCCGGGTGGAGCGGCAGCGGCCCGTGCGCCGTGTCGTACGCCTCCTCGACCGCTTCGACGACCTCGAGCAGCGCGCGTACGGTCGACTCGTCCTCCGCCTGGCCCTCCACCGCGACGACCACGCTCTGCAGGACGGCGTTCACCGCGGCCCACCGCACTCCGGGCACCTCGGCCAGCCCCTGCTCCAGGGCTTCGGCGACCTTGGCGCCGGCCGGGCCGCGCAGCCCGCGCACGGTCAGATGCGCCCGTCCGCCCTCGAACATCCGCACTCGCTCATGAGCCCGGGACAGCAGGGGCTCTACCACCGCGCGCACCACTCCCAGGGCTGGCAGCACAGCCGAAGCGGGCCGCGCGACAGTCCTGAGCGCGGCAGCTCTCAGAGTGCCGAGTCCGGGGATTCCCACAACTCACCGTCCACGTTCGGCTGATCGGGCCGGGTGCCGGAGCGGCCGGGGCAGGACAGGACGCACCCCGCCGACCGCGGACAAGGGGCGGCGGACAGGGGGCTCGTACGGCACAGATGCGAGCAAAAAAGTAGTATAAAAAGGACAAATGCTCAAGGAGGCGATCACCGTGACAGACGCCACCAGGACGCGGCGCGCGGCCGGACACACGGGTGACGGGGCGGACCGGGCGTCCGAGACCCGGGCGGGCGGCGGCCTGCGGATGCACACCCTTCACGCGGACCTGCCCATCCCGTACCTCACGGCGAGCGACATCACCGCCAACGCCCGCGCGGCCGGCTCGAAGCTGACGCCGCCGAAGCCTCCACTGCCGTCGATGCCGTCGATGCCACCGCTGCCACCGCCCAAACGGCTCGCCTTCTACGGCGGTCTGGGCGCCCTCGCGGTCCTCGGAGCCCTGGACTGGCCGGTCGCGGTGGCCATCGGGGCCGCGACCGTGGTTGCCCGCAGCGGCCGGCGCGGGGAAGGCGAAGAGAGTGATGGCGGCGGGCGCGCCGCGAAGGGCGGGCGCGCTGAGAGCGCTACCAGGAGACCCCGGAAGACCGCAGCCACTCCTCCGGCGGAGGAGGAGAGCAAGCCGACCGCGAGGGGCGGCGGCACGAGGGGCGGTACGAGAGGTGGCGCCCGGGGCGGTACGAGAGGGGCGGCCAAGAAGGCGACCGCGAAGGCATGAGTGAGGCCTGAGCCGACGCCGACGGACCCGCTGCTGGCGCATGCGCGGAACGGGGCCGCCCCGGCGGCGCCGTTCCGTCAGGCGAAGGCTTCCGTCACGGTCACGCGAAGGCTTGCGTCACGCGAAGGGTTCCGTCACGCGAAGGCCGGAGTCGCGGCACCCCGCGAGTGCGCGTACTCCTTCCAGAGCCGGGTGACCAGGCGGGTGACGACCATCTCGATCGCGATGACTGCCGCCCTGGTGAGGAGCGAGACCAGGAAGCCGGACATCGGCGCCCTTTCTGTCGATGCTGTCTGTTCCTCCCATTTGTGAGCCATTCGGGGGACCCTGCCGACCAACGCGAGATGAACACTCAGGGAATGCAGCACGGCTGGATCTGGCAGCGGCGGCCTCCGCCCGGCGATGAGCACACAACAGGGAGCCCGTCCGGCGATTGAGGACAAGGCACCCGCCGGGGCTGGCGGCGGCCCGGCGGAGCCGGCCTAGGGCGTGTCTTCAAAGTAGCGTCGTCCGCCCGAAGGGCGGGCCCGGCGGCGTCTGGTGCGTGCGATCGCAAGGCGGAGGGGCGTCCTTGTACTGGACGTACTTGGATGATCCCGACAACGCGGCGAGCGTGTGTGCCAGGCGTCGCCGGGCAGACGGGACTTTGAAGACACGCCCTAGCGGCGGCGGGCCCGCCAGATCAGGTACAGCGCCGAGGTCACCGCCGCCGTGCGGAGTACCACCGGCCAGGCCCCTGAGAGCGCTTCCGCCATGCCCGTGTCCGGGATCCGTTCGCCCCAGCGGCCGTCCATGCGGCCCCAGAGCCAGACCAGGCCGCCCGCCGCGGAGACGCCGGGAAGACCGAAGACCGCCCACTTCGCTTCCGTACGGGAGAGCCTGCGCGAGGCGTACGCGAGGAGCCAGCCCAGGCCGAGGGCCACCCAGGATCCGGTCACCGCGCCCGCCACCAGCAGCACCGCGGCCACCAGCAGGAACGGACTGGAGAAGCCGCTCAGCACCCCGGGCTTCTTCGCGGGCTTTCCGCCGTTTCCGGGCTGCTGGTCGGGCTTCGTCCCATCCGGTTCCCCGGACTTGGCCGACTTGCCCGACCCGCCGGGCTTCCCGCCGAAGCCGCCCAGACGCCTGAGCTTCAGCCACCACCCGCGCGCGCCGCCCTTCTCCGCCTCCTCGGCGGCCTTCTCCTTCTCCTTCTTCTTCTCGGTCTCCTCCGGATCCTCCGGCGGCGGTTTCAGTATTTCGGGGATCTCGATCCCCGCCCAGACCCCACGGTCGCCCGCCGTCGGGTCCAACGGCCCGAGCTGGATCCGCCACCAGTCGGGCTCGCCGAATTCCGGCGCCGGCGTGTCGAGCGGAGGTGGCGGTGCCGCGACCCGCAGGACGTCCGCGTCGACAGGTTCCGCCGTGCGCTGCCCCGGTACGGTCGGCCGCGGCTCCTGCGGCACGTCCTCGAACACGGCTTCGTACGCGCTCTCGGAAGCGCTCTCAAACCCGCCCTCGGAAGCCGCCCGTACCACCGCGTCCGGTGTCCCAAGACGCCCCAGGATCCGGCGCACCGCCGCCGGGCCGCCCGAGCCCGGTCTGCGGCGCTGCCGGTCGATCTCCTTCCGCAGCGTCGACACCAGCCGCATCCGCTCCCCGGAGGGGAGTTGCCGCTGCTGTGCCACGTCCCCGACCCGGCTCAGATAGTCAAAGACGAGCTGGTCGCTCTCGATCCCCACACAGTCCTCCGCACAAGCGACAAGCGCTCACCGCCACCCGCGATGGTGTCGGAGTCATCCCCGAACGTCCACCCCGAACACGCGCGCCGTACGGCCGCTCCGAGCAGGGTACGGAGCAGACTCGGCACCACACCCGCCGCCGCCCCCGGGCCCCGCGGCGCGGGCGAAGCGCCCCTCAGGGGCTAACGTGGAACGGATGGGGACCCGTGGAAAGGCCAAGCAGGAGGCGCACGTGCCCGAAGGAACCAGCGGTACGCCACCGCGCACGCTCGCGGAGGCCCTGCGTACCCAGAGCGACAGTTCACTCGCCGCGCTGCTGCGTGCCAGGCCCGATCTCCTCACCCCCGTCCCCAGCGACCTGTCGCAGCTCGCGACCCGCGCGGGCACCCGCGCGTCGGTGGTACGGGCGCTGGAGCGGCTCGACCGGTTCACCCTGCAGACCGCGGAGGCGCTGGCCGTCGCGCCGGAGCCCGCCCCGTACGACACGCTGCGCGCGCTGCTGACCGGCGACGAGGGCGATCCGCGGATCGAGGAAGCGCTCCCGGGCGCGGTCCGCACGCTGCGGGACCGGGCGCTGATCTGGGGCGGTGACGACCGGCTGCGGCTGGTCCGTACCGCCCGCGAACTCCTCGCGCCCTCCCCCGCGCACCCCTCCCCGACCGGGCTCGGCCCGACCGTCGCCGAGGCCACCTCGGGCATGTCGCCGGGCCGCCTCCAGGAGATCCTCGCGGCGGCCGGTCTGCCCTCCACACACGATCCGGTCTCCGCCGTCGCCGCCCTGACCGGGCTCTTCACCGACCGTACGCGGATGGCCGCGCTGCTCGACACCGCGCCGATGGAAGCGCTCTCAGTGCTGGACCGGCTGGTGTGGGGGCCGCCGTACGGGGAGGTCACCTCCACGCCCACCCCGCCCGTGCAGTGGCTGCGCGACCGGGGGCTGCTGCTGCCCGCGACCACCCGTACGGTCGTGCTCCCGCGTGAGGCCGCGCTGCATCTGCGCGCCGGGCGCGCACACCGTACGCCGGAGCCCTTCGCCCCCGCCGTCGCGCCGCGCGCACCGGAGGCCGCAGGCGGCGCGCCCGCCGGAACGCGGCCGCTGGTGGTGGACAGCGCGGCCGCGGCCCAGGCGTACACGGCGCTGGCCACCGTCGAGGAGCTGGCCAAGGACTGGAACGAGGGCGGGCCGAACGTCCTGCGTGCGGGCGGCCTCTCCGTACGCGATCTCAAACGCACCGCCAGTGCCCTCGGCACCACCGAGCCCGTGGCCGCCTTCTGGGTCGAACTCGCCTATACGGCAGGGCTGTTGGCCACGGACGGCGAGGCCGACGAGCGGTACGCGCCGACGCCCGCGTACGACGAGTGGCAGGAGCTTCCCCCGCCCGAGCGGTGGGCCAGGATCGCGACGGCCTGGCTGGCGTCGACCCGTACGCCCGGCCTGGCGGGCAGTCAGGACAGCAAGGGGCGTACGCTCGCGGCGCTCGGCCCTGACCTGGACCGGGGCGCCGCGCCCGAGGTACGGCGACGGATCCTGGAACTCCTCGCCACCCTGCCGGAGAGCATCGCCCCCGACCCCGAATCGCTGCTGGCGCGGCTGCGCTGGGAGCGCCCGCTGCGTGGCGCGTCGGCCACCGGGCGGGCGGACGATCTGCGCTCGCGGCTGGCGGCCTGGACGCTGAACGAGGCGGAGATGCTCGGGGTCACGGGCCGGGGAGCGCTCTCAACGCACGGCCGGGCGCTGCTGGGCCCGGCGGCGGGTGCGGAGAACGGCGGCTCCGGCAGCGGCTCCCGTTCCGGCGCCGGGAACACCTCCCGTACCGCCACGACCGGTAGCAGCACCGGCACCGCGTCAGCCGCCGGACCCGGCCAAGCCGCGCCCGGCCAAACCGCGCCCGGCCAATCCGCGCCCCGCACCTCCGCGCCCGGCCCCTCCCCGCTCAACACATCCCCGTCCAGCACCTCCCCGC
>NZ_LATD01000193.1 GCF_000981895.1 Streptomyces odonnellii
GTGGGAAGCGGGTGGGTCAGACCGTGGTCTTGTCCGGGGTGCGCTGGCCCGGGATCGTCGCGTCCGCGCCCGCCGCCCCCGCGTCCCCGTGGCCGTCGTCCAGCAGCGTCTTCTCGTCGAAGGGGATCTCGCCCGCCAGGACCTGGTCCACCCGGGCCTTGTCGATCTCCTTCGTCCAGGTGCCCACCAGGACCGTCGCCACCGCGTTGCCCGCGAAGTTCGTCAGGGCGCGGGCCTCGCTCATGAAGCGGTCGATGCCGACGATCAGGCCGACGCCGTCGACCAGTTCCGGACGGTGGGACTGGAGGCCGCCCGCCAGGGTGGCGAGGCCGGCGCCCGTGACGCCCGCCGCGCCCTTCGAGGCGATGATCATGAAGAGCAGAAGGGAGATCTGCTCGCCGATGGAGAGCGGGTCGCCCATGCCCTCGGCGATGAAGAGCGAGGCCATCGTGAGGTAGATCGCCGTACCGTCCAGGTTGAAGGAGTAGCCGGTCGGTACGGTGATGCCGACCACCGGCTTGCTCACGCCCAGGTGCTCCATCTTCGCGATCAGACGCGGCAGCGCGGACTCCGACGACGAGGTCGAGAGGATCAGCAGGAACTCACGGCCCAGGTACTTCAGCAGCGAGAGGATGTTCACACCCGCGACCAGCCTCAGCAGCAGCCCCAGAATGACGAAGACGAAGATCGCACAGGTGATGTAGAAGCCGATCATGATGATCGCCAGCGACTTCAGCGCGTCGAGACCCGTCTCGCCGACCACCGCCGCGATCGCGCCGAACGCGCCGACCGGGGCCGCCCACATGATCATCGCGAGCATCCGGAAGACCAGACGCTGGAGGTGTCCGATGCCACGCAGGACCGGCTCGCCCGCCGAGCCCATCGCCTGGAGCGCGAAGCCCGCCAGCAGGGCGACCAGCAGGGTCTGGAGGACCTGGCCCTCGGTGAAGGCGGACACCATCGTCGTCGGGATGATGCCCAGCAGGAAGTCCGCGGTGGACTCGCTCGCCCCCTCCGCCTGCGCCGCGCCCGCACCGCGGGTCGCCTCGGTGAGGTGCAGGCCCGAGCCGGGCTCCAGGATGTTGCCGACGACCAGGCCGATGGCCAGTGCGACGGTCGACATCACCATGAAGTAGCCGAGCGCGAGCCCGCCGACCGCGCCGACCTTCGCGGCCTTTCTGACCGAGCCGACGCCCAGCACGATCGTGCAGAAGATCACGGGCGAGATCATCATCTTGATGAGGTTCACGAAGCCGGTACCGATCGGCTTCAGTTCGACGGCCACACCGGGAGCCGCGAAGCCCACCAGGATGCCGAGCGCGACGGCGGCGATCACCGCGATGTACAGATAGTGGGTGCGGTCCCGGCGTGCGGCCACGGGTCCTCCTTGACTCGTACCAGCGATTCCCCCCGTCCCTGTCCGTGGGGGTCCCGGCGACTATCCATCAGCATGTGATGCCGGTCACGGTTACGTTCATTTCGTTCATATGAATGCGGCGATGCAGACTTGCGCCATGCACCTGCCCCGGCCCCGCAGCCTCGCCGCCCAGCTCTTCGCCATGCAGGTCGTGCTGGTCGCCGCCGTTGTCGTGGGGTGCGCGCTCTTCGCGTACGTCACCGGACGTGCCCACGCGGACGAGACGGCACGCAAGCAGGTTCTGGCCACGGCGCACGCGCTGGCCGATTCGCCCTCTGTACGGGAGGCCATCCGTACGCCTGACCCGACGGCCGTGCTCCAGCCGTACGCCGAACGGGTACGGCACGACACCGGCATCGACTTCGTCACGATCATGAACCCCCGCGGAATCCGCTGGACCCACCCCGATCCGGCGCAGATCGGGATGCCCTTCCTGGGGCGTACGGCGCCGGCACTGCGCGGGGAGACCTTCACCGAGACGTACACGGGTACGCTCGGCCCCTCGATGCGGGCCGTCACCCCGATCTGGGACGGCGGCCGGATCACCGGACTGGTGAGCGTCGGCATCACCGTGGACCGGATCTCCTCCGAGGTGACCCGGCAGGTCAAGGTGCTCGCGCTGGTGGCGGGCGCGGCGCTGGTGCTCGGCGGGCTCGGTACGTATGTGATCAACGCGCGGCTGCGCAGGCACACGCACGGGATGAACGCCGCCGAGCTGAGCAGGATGCACGACTACCACCAGGCCGCGCTGCACGCCGTACGCGAGGGGCTGCTGATGCTCGACGGCGGACGCAGGATCGCCCTGATGAACGACGGCGGACGGGAGCTGCTGGGGCTGGACGACTCCGCGGTGGGCCGTCCCGTACCCGAACTCGGGCTGCCCGCGCCGCTCACAAGGGCGCTGCTCGACCCCGGGCCGCGGGTGGACGAGCTGCATCTCACCGCCGACCGGATCGTGGTCGTCAACACGCGGCCGGTGGTCGGCGGGGAGCGGCGCGGTACGGTCGTGACGCTGCGGGACCACACCGAACTCCAGGCGCTGTCAGGGGAGTTGGACTCCGAGCGCGGCTTCACACAGGCGCTGCGCTCGCAGGCCCACGAGGCGGCCAACCGGCTGCACACGGTCGTCTCGCTGATCGAACTGGGGCGGGTGGAACA
Source organism: Streptomyces odonnellii (assembly GCF_000981895.1). GTDB lineage: Bacteria > Actinomycetota > Actinomycetes > Streptomycetales > Streptomycetaceae > Streptomyces > Streptomyces odonnellii. Next base: position 2,576 of record NZ_LATD01000193.1, read on the forward strand.
GGCGGTGGAGTTCGCCACGGCCGAACTGGAGCTGGCCCAGGCGCTGACGGACCGGGTGGTCGGCGCGGTCGGCGAACCGGTGCTGGCCGCGCTGCTGTTGGGGAAGGCGGCGCAGGCGAACGAGCGCGGGGTGGAGCTGGTGCTGGCGGAGGACAGCCGTATCGACGACGGGGTGCTGCCCGCGACGCTCGCGCCGCGCGATCTGGTGACCATCCTGGGCAACCTGATCGACAACGCGGTGGACGCGGCGCAGGGCGGCGAGGGCGCGCGCGTGACGGTCACGGCGCTGGTGCGGGACGCTCAACTCGTGCTGGGCGTACGGGACACGGGGGCCGGTGTCGACCCGGCCGCCATGGACGAGGTCTTCCGCCGGGGCTGGTCCACGCGAGGCCCGGACCGCGGCCTGGGCCTCGCTCTCGTACGTCAGTCGGTCCACCGCGCCCACGGCACGGTGACGCTGACGCGGGGCGCGGAGGGCGGTGCGGAGTTCACCGTACGACTGCCGCTGAGCGCGGACCAGGGCCTGGCCGGCACGGTCCCGGAACAGCGGGCGGCCGGTACGGAAGCGGGGGCCGCGGCGACCGGTACGGTCCCGCGGCAACGGGCGGCCGGTACGGAGTCCGCGCCACGCACGGCCGGTACGGCCCCGGCGCGGTCCGACCGTACGGGGCCCTCCCCCGGCGTCGAAGCCGCGCGGGACCACCGCGCCGGGCCCGCCGACGACGCCCCGCCGCCCGGCACCGAGGTGACACCGTGAGCGCCGGACCACCCATCCGCGTGCTCGTCGTCGAGGACGACCCCGTCGCCGCCGACGCCCATCAGCTCTATGTCGGGCGCGTCCCCGGGTTCGCCGTCGCGGGGGTCGCGCATTCGCGCGGGGAGGCCGCCCGGGTGCTGGAGCGGGCCGCCATCGATCTGATCCTGCTCGATCTGTATCTGCCCGACGGACACGGGCTCCAGCTTCTGCGCGGGCTGCGGGCCGCGGGCCATCACGCCGATGTGATCGCCGTGACCTCCGCCCGTGACCTGGCCGTCGTACGGGAGGGCGTCTCGCTCGGGGTCGTGCAGTATGTCCTGAAACCGTTCACCTTCGCCACGCTCCGTGACCGTCTCATCCGCTACGCCGAGTTCCGCGCCGCCGCCGGGGAGGCCAGCGGCCAGGAGGAGGTGGACCGGGCGCTCGGGGCGCTCCGGGCACCGCAGCCGTCCTCGCTGCCGAAGGGGCTGAGCGGACCGACGCTGGAGGCGGTGACCCGTACCCTCCGCGCCTCCCCCGATGGGCTGACCGCCGCCGAGGCCGGTACGAAAGTCGGTATCTCGCGCATCACCGCGCGCCGCTATCTGGAGCATCTCGTCACCAACGGGCGTGCGGCGCGCAGTCCGCAGTACGGGCAGGTCGGACGGCCGGAGCTGCAGTACCGCTGGATCCCCGCGCCCCACTGAACGCCCCACTGCGCGGCCCGCCGAACGCCCCGCCGCGCCGGGGGGCGCCAACTACCGGTCGCTGCACGGGGATTGACCATGGTAATGGCCCAGTCCTACGGTCGCCGGGCAGCCCCCTGTGGCTCAGAGGAGGTCGTGCCCGTGCGCCCCACCGCCCCGCTCATCCTCATCGCCGCCCTCACCGCCGGTGTCCTCACCGCCTGTGGCGGCGGTTCCGGCAGCGACCCGGACACGGTCAAGGTCGCGTACAAGCGCTCCACCGACAACAAGATCCGCATCGCGGACACCTATCTGGAGTCCGTGAAGCGGGAGTTCGAGAAAACGCATCCCGGCAAGAAGGTCCAGCTCATCCCGGTCCAGGCGCCGGACAACGACTACGCCACCAAGGCGCAGCAGATGATGCGCTCCCCGAAGACCGCGCCGGATCTGGTCTACGAGGACACCTTCCGTATCAACGCGGACATCAAGGCCGGTTATCTGCGCCCGCTGGACGCCTACTTGGCGAAGTGGGACACCTGGGACCAGTTCGTCGACACGGCGAAGTCGGCCGCGAAGGCGGAGGACGGCAAGACGTACGGCGTACCGGACGGCACCGACACCCGCGGGCTCTGGTTCAACAAGGAGATCTTCGCGAGGGCCGGTCTGCCCGCCGACTGGCGGCCCCGTACCTGGGACGAGGTCCTGGACGCGGCCCGTACGGTCAAGGCGAAGGTCCCCGGCGTCATCCCGCTGAACGTCTACACGGGCAAGGGCCCCGGCGAGGCGGCCGTGATGCAGGGCTTCGAGATGCTCCTGTACGGCACGGGCGCCGCCGGCGAGGACCCCCTGTACGACGCCTCCGCACGGAAGTGGGTCGCGGGCGGGCAGGGCTTCCGGGACGCGCTGGGCTTCGTCAGGACGGTGTACGCGGAGAAGCTCGGCCCGGACGTCTCGGACGCGCTCGACCCGAACGTCGGCACCCGGGTCGCGACCGAGTGGTTCCCCGAGGGCAGGCTGGCGATCTCGCTGGACGGTTCCTGGATGGGCCAGAACTGGATCAGCGGGGGTCCCAAGGAGTGGCCGCGCTGGTCGACGGATCTCGCCCAGACGCCGATGCCGACGCAGCGCGGGCAGGCGCCCGGCGCGGTGTCGATGTCGGGCGGCTGGGCGTGGGCGATCCCGCAGAAGGCGAAGAACCCCGATCTGGCCTGGGAGTTCATCAAGACGCAGCAGACCGCGGAGAACGCGGTGGAGTGGGATGTCGTGGGCGCGCAGATCGCCGTACGGAAGGATGTCGCGGCAGATCCGCGGTACGTGAAGTCCATGCCGGGCATCGAGTTCTTCACCGGCCTGGTGCAGTACACGCACTACCGGCCGGCGCTGCCGGTCTATCCGCAGGTCTCGACGGCGATCGGCGAGGCGATGGAGAAGGTGACGACGGGGGACGCGTCCCCGGAGGACGCGGCGAAGGAGTACGACGAGCAACTCAGAACGATCGCCGACGGCGCGGTCGTCACGAAGTGAGCACGAACGGGGGCGACCCGCTGGGCCCGACGCCCGAACCGGACCCAGCGCCCGCAGGCGGCGGGCCGACCGGACCCGACGACGAGCCGACGCGAACGGACGGCCAAGCGGCGCAGCCTGCCGCCGCGCCTGCGGACGGCGGACCGGCGCCCGCAGGTGGCGGGCCGACCGGACCCGAAGACGAGCCGACGCGGACGGACGGCCCGCCCGCACGGGCAGACCGCCGAGTGGCACAAGCTGCCGCTGTGCCGACGACGGCCGGCCCGCGCCGGGAGGCTGGGGCGGGCGCGGGGGCCGGGTCGGACCCGGAGGCCGAGCTGGCACGGGGCCGGAGCATCCCGGGGCCAGCCGGGCACCCGCGCCGGGAGGACGGGTCGGGCCCGGAGACCGGGTCGGGCCCGGAGACCGAGCCTGCGCCTGCGCCTGCGCCTGCGGACAGCGGACCGGCGCCCACAGAAAGCAAGCCGACCGGACCCGACGACGAGCCGACGCGAACGGACGGCCAAGCGGCGCAGCCTGCCGCCGCGCCTGCGGACGGCGGACCGGCGCCCGCAGGTGGCGGGCCGACCGGACCCGAAGACGAACCGACGCGTACGGACGGCCCGCCCGCACGGGCAGACCGCCGAGTGGCACAAGCTGCCGCTGTGCCGGCGGCGGCCGGCCCGCGCCGGACGGCGGCCGAGTCGGCCGAGCCGGACCCGACGGACAAGCCGGCACGGGGCCGGAGCATCCCGGGGGCGGCCGGGAAACCCACCGGGCACCCGCGGCAGGAGGACGAGCCGGGCCCGGACGGGCGGTTCGTGCGGGCGGCTGAGCCGGGCGCGCGTGGCGCCGCCGCGGTGCGGCGTCCGCCGGCCGAGAAGTCCGCCCCGCGCCCGCGCGGGCCGCGCCCCTGGCGGTGGCTGCCGCTCGCGCCCGCCACCCTCCTGCTGCTGCTCTTTCTCGCCGGGCCCATCGTCTACTGCGTCTGGATCGCCTTCACCAACACCCAGTTGACCGGCTCGTCCTCCTCCGACTTCGTCGGGCTCGCCAACTTCCGGCGGGCCTTCGCCGATGAGGACTTCCGTAACGCCGTCTGGCTGACCCTCGTCTTCACCGTCGTCTCCTCGATCCTCGGGCAGAACACCCTCGGGCTGGCGCTGGCCGGGCTGATGCGGGCCGCGTCGCGGCCGGTCCGTACGCTCACCGGGGCGCTGGTGATCGCCGCCTGGGTGCTGCCCGAGATCGTCGCCGCGTTTCTGCTGTACGCGTTCTTCCGCCGCGAGGGGACCCTCAACGCGATCCTCGACTGGCTTCAACTGCCGTCCCAGAACTGGCTGTTCACCCTGCCGATCCTGGCCGTGTCGTTCGCCAACGTGTGGCGCGGCACCGCCTTCTCCATGCTGATCTACTCGGCCGCGCTCTCCGAGATCCCCAAGGACATCACCGAGGCGGCACAGGTCGACGGCGCGGGCGGGGTGCGGCGGGTCTGGCACATCACACTGCCGATGATCCGCCGCTCCATCGGGACGAATCTGATGCTCAACACTCTGTCCACGCTCTCCGTCTTCGGCCTGATCTGGGCGATGACCCGCGGCGGCCCGGGGAACCGCAGCCAGACCCTGCCGGTGTTCATGTACGACCAGGCGTTCCTGAAGAGCCTGATCGGCTACGGCACGGCGGTGGCGCTGCTACTGCTGCTGGTGGGCTCGCTGTTCTCGCTGGTCTATCTGCGGCTGATGAAGGTGGAGGTCTGATGGCGCGGCCACGGCCGGCACTTCGCCGGCACACCCGCGGCGGGCGCGTACTCACCCGGCGCACCCGTGGCCGGCTCGCCGCCGACGGCGCCCTGCTCCTCACCGCCGCCGCCTTCGCGCTGCCGCTGCTCTGGCTGATCCTCGCGTCGGTCGACGCGGACGCCGATATGCGCGTACGGGCACCCGCCTCGGTGACCGGGGAGAACTTCAGCGCCGTCCTCACCGACGAGATCACCTTCACACCGATGCTCAACAGCCTGCTGCTGTGCGGCAGCGCGACCCTGCTCGCCGTGGTGTGCGCGGCGCTGGCGGCGTATCCGCTCTCCCGCTACCGCTCGCGCTTCAACCGCCCGTATCTGCTGACGATCCTGTTCACGACGTGTCTGCCGGTCACGGCGATCATGGTGCCGGTGTACGGGCTGTTCGTACAGGTGGATCTCGTCGACACCATGTACGGTACGTCGCTCTTCCTCGCCACTTCCCAGCTCCCGTTCTCCATCTGGCTGATGAAGAACTTCATGGACGGGGTGCCGACGATCCTGGAGGAGGCGGCCTGGACGGACGGGGCGTCACACGCCCAGACGCTGACCCGGGTCGTCCTGCCACTGATGGGCCCGGGGCTGACGGTGGTGACCATCTATACGTTCATTCAGCTCTGGGGCAACTTTTTCGTACCGTTCATGCTGCTTCTGACGCCCGAGCAGCTTCCGGCCTCGGTCTCGATCTTCACCTTCTTCGGCAACTACGGATCGGTGATCTACGGTCAGCTCGCCGCGTTCTCGATCCTCTACTCGGCGCCGGTGCTGGTCCTGTACATCCTGATCTCGCGGCGCCTGGGCGGGGGTTTCGCGCTCGGCGGCGCCGTGAAGGGCTGAGCCCCCGGTCCGAAGGTCCCCCCGCCCCCCGGGCGGGGGCGGAATGCTCAGAAAACGCTCTCAGCCTCGAACATCCGGTCCTCCGGCACCGTCTTGAGCCGGGTCACCGCCTCCGCCAGCGGCACCATCTCCACCGCGGTCCCCTTCAGCGCCGTCATCACCCCGAACTCGCCCCGGTGCACCGCCTCCACGGCGTGCCAGCCGAAGCGGGTCGCCAGCACCCTGTCGTACGCCGTCGGGGTGCCGCCGCGCTGGACATGCCCGAGGATGACCGGCCTGGCCTCCTTGCCCATCCGACGCTCCAGTTCCGCCGCGAGCCGGTTGCCGATGCCCCGGAAACGCTCGTGCCCGAACTGGTCGATCTCGCCCTTGCCGTACTCCATCGAGCCCTCGGCCGGATGCGCGCCCTCGGCGACACAGATCACCGCGAACTTCTTGCCGCGCGAGAACCTCGCCTCGACCATCTTCACCAGGCTGTCCACCTCGAAGGGCCGCTCCGGCAGACAGATCCCGTGCGCGCCGCCCGCCATCCCGGACTCCAGCGCGATCCAGCCGGCATGCCGCCCCATCACCTCGACGACCATCACCCGCTGGTGGGACTCGGCCGTGGTCTTGAGCCGGTCGATCGCCTCGGTGGCGACGGTGACGGCGGTGTCGAAGCCGAAGGTGCGGTCGGTGGCGTAGATGTCGTTGTCGATGGTCTTCGGTACGCCGACGACGGGCATCCCCGCGTCCGCAAGCAGCCGGGCCGCGGTCAGTGTGCCCTCGCCGCCGATCGGGATGAGCGCGTCGATCCCGTACCGCTGCGCCAGCTCCGCGCAGTTCTCGGCGGCTTCGCGCAGCCGGCCGCGCTCCAGCCTGGCCGAGCCCAGGATCGTACCGCCACGGGCCAGGATGCCGCTGACGGCGTTGAGGTCGAGCGGGCGGAAGTGGCCGTCGAGCAGTCCCTTGAACCCGTCCTCGAATCCGATGACTTCGTCGCCGTATCCGGTCAGGGCGCGGTGCACGACCGAGCGGATCACTGCGTTCAGGCCGGGACAGTCGCCGCCTGCGGTGAGAACTCCGATACGCATCGTGCTGGGTCTCCTGCTCGCTAGTGCCGTACTTCTCCGGCCCGCCGCCGCCGTGCCGTCAGCGTGCCACCGCCGTGCCGCCGTGCTTCCCGGAGGGCGCTCTCCGCCCTCCACGTGTGAGCCTGCTCCGATCCTGCCATGGTGATCGGCGTCACGTGCCGGGCGGTCCGCCTGTCGGACGCGCTGTCGGCGGTGCTGTCGAGCGGGCCGGCGGCCGGTTCGTACACCTCGCCGTGCACAGCCGTACACCTCGCCGTACGGGCCCCGCGGGGCGGTCGGCGTAACTACCCTCGGAGGTATTGTCAAGAGGGCCTTACCGCCCCCGACGGCGCCACGCACGGACCGACAGCACAGGCAGCACCGACAGCACAGGCAGCACGGACAGACTGACGGCACGGACAGCACAAAGAGCACAGGCAGCACACGCCGGGGCATCCGGCCGGGGGCCCACTCACGAGCAGGGACGGGAGAGCACGCGTGACGCGCAGCGTGTACGTGACCGGGATCGACCGCGGGGACGGCCGCCAGGTCGTCGAGCTGGGAGTCATGGAGCTGCTGACCCGCCAGGTGGACCGGATCGGGGTCTTCCGCCCGCTGGTCCACGATGGCCCCGACCGGCTCTTCGAGCTGCTGCGGACCCGCTACCGGCTGTCGCAGGACCCGGCGACGGTCTATGGCCTCGGCTACGACGAGGCGTCCGCGATCCAGGCCGAGCAGGGCACCGACGAGCTGGTCTCCCGGCTGGTGGAGCGCTTCCACCTGGTCGCGCGGGAGTACGAGGTGGTGCTCGTCCTGGGCACGGACTTCGCGGCCACCCAGCTTCCCGACGAGCTGGCGCTCAACGCGCGGCTGGCCAATGAGTTCGGCGCGTCCGTGATCGCGGTGGTGGGCGGCAAGGGCCAGAGCGCCGAGTCCGTACGGGCCGAGGCCGGCAACGCCCACCGGGCCTATCACGTCCTGGGCTGCGATGTGCTCACGGTGGTCGTCAACCGGGTCGCCCCCGAGGACCGGGCCGCGATCGCCGAGGGGATGACCGCGCGGCTGCCCGTGCGCTGTTACGTACTGCCGGACGAACCGGCGCTCGCCGCACCGACCGTCGCCCAGATCACCCAGACCCTCGGCGGCACCGTACTGCTCGGCGACGACTCCGGCCTGGCCAGGGACGCCCTGGACTTCGTCTTCGGCGGCGCGATGCTGCCCAACTTCCTGCGTGCGCTGACCCCCGGCTGCATGGTGGTGACGCCCGGCGACCGCGCCGATCTGGTGGTGGGAGCGCTCGCCGCGCACTCGGCGGGCACCCCGCCGATAGCGGGGGTGCTGCTCACCCTCGACGAACGGCCTGACGACTCGGTCCTGACCCTGGCCGCTCGGCTCGCGCCCGGCACCCCGGTGATCTCGGTGCCGGGCCGTTCCTTTCCCACCGCGGCCGAACTCTTCGGCCTGGAGGGGAAGCTGAACGCCGACACCCCGCGCAAGGCCGAGACCGCGCTCGGCCTCTTCGAGCGTCATGTGGACACCGCCGATCTGCTGGCCCGGCTCTCGGTGGTCCGCAGCAGCCGGGTGACCCCGATGATGTTCGAGCACGAACTGCTCGAACAGGCGCGCGCCCACCGCCGCCGCGTCGTGCTGCCCGAGGGCACCGAGGAGCGCGTGCTGCGCGCCGCTGATGTGCTGCTGCGCCGCGACGTGTGCGATCTGACCCTGCTCGGCGACACCGGGACCATCCGCAAGAAGGCCGCGGACCTCGGTATAGATCTCGGCGCCGACCGGGTCCAGCTCATCGATCCGGCCACCTCGGAGCTGCGCCGGCGGTTCGCCGAGCGGTACGCGGAACTGCGCGCCCACAAGGGCGTGACGGTGGAGCTGGCGTACGACATCGTCGCCGACGCCAACTACTTCGGCACGCTGATGGTCCATGAGGGCCTGGCCGACGGCATGGTGTCGGGCTCGGTGCACTCCACGGCCGCGACGATCCGCCCGGCCTTCGAGATCATCAAGACGCACAAGGCCGAGGGCGCGGCCGCGATCGTCTCCTCGGTCTTCTTCATGTGCCTCGCCGACCGGGTGCTGGTGTACGGCGACTGCGCGGTCAACCCGGACCCGGACGCCGCGCAGCTCGCGGACATCGCCGTCCAGTCGGCGGCCACCGCCGCCCGGTTCGGGGTCGAGCCGCGGATCGCGATGCTCTCGTACTCCACCGGCACCTCCGGCTCGGGGGCGGATGTCGACAAGGTGCGGGAGGCGACGAAGCTGGTGCGCGCGGCCCGGCCGGATCTGCTGGTCGAGGGCCCGATCCAGTACGACGCGGCCGTCGAGCCGTCCGTCGCCGCGACCAAGCTGCCGGAGTCGGAGGTGGCGGGCCGGGCGACCGTACTGGTCTTCCCTGACCTCAATACGGGCAACAACACCTACAAGGCCGTGCAGCGTTCGGCGGGCGCGGTGGCCGTGGGCCCGGTGCTCCAGGGGCTGCGGAAGCCGGTCAACGACCTGTCGCGCGGGGCGCTGGTGCAGGACATCGTGCATACGGTGGCGATCACCGCGATCCAGGCGCAGGACGGGCCGGCGTGAGCCGGAACTGTCCTTCTCCGCTCCTTCCCCTGCTGTTCCCTCCTCCGTTTTCCCCTACCGAAGGCTGACAGTCCGTGCGTTCCCGTGAAGCCGCCACCCGAGTCCTGGTCCTCAACTCCGGTTCCTCGTCGCTGAAGTACCAGCTCCTGGACATGCGGGACGGCTCCCGCCTCGCGGTCGGACTGGTCGAGCGGATCGGTGAACGTACCTCCGCGCTCGTACACACCCCGCGGGCGTCGGACGGCGACGGGAAGCGTGAGCGTACGGGCAGGATCGCGGACCACACGGCGGCGCTGGAGGCGGTCGCGGCCGAGCTGGCGCACGACGGCCTCGGGCTGGACTCCCCCGAACTGGCGGCGATCGGCCACCGGGTCGTGCACGGCGGGCTCCGGTTCAGCGCCCCCGTCCTGATCGACGACGACGTGCTGGCGGAGATCGAGCGGCTGGTGCCGGTGGCGCCGCTGCACAACCCGGCGAACCTGATGGGGATCCGTACGGCGCGGGCACTGCGCCCGGACCTGCCGCAGGTCGCGGTCTTCGACACCGCGTTCCACACGACGATGCCGGAGTACGCCGCGCGCTACGCCATCGACACCGCGACGGCCGACGCGCACCGTATCCGCCGCTACGGCTTCCACGGCACCTCGCACGCGTATGTCTCGCGCAGGACCGCCGAGTTGCTGGGCAGAGACCCGTCCGAGGTAAATGTGATCGTGCTGCATCTCGGCAACGGCGCCTCGGCGTCGGCGGTCGAGGGCGGCCGGTGCGTGGACACCTCGATGGGGCTGACTCCGCTGGAAGGTCTGGTGATGGGTACACGGTCCGGTGACATCGATCCCGCGGTCACCTTCCATCTCAAGCGGGTGGCCGGAATGTCCGTCGACGAGATCGATGAACTTCTCAACAAGAAAAGTGGTCTGGCCGGCCTCTGCGGGGACAACGACATGAGGGAGATCCAGCGCCGTATCGACGAGGGGGACGAGCGGGCACGGCTCGCGTTCGACATTTACATCCACCGGCTCAAGAAGTACATCGGCGCCTACTGCGCGGTCCTCGGGCGGGTGGACGCGGTGGTCTTCACGGCGGGTGTGGGGGAGAACGCGGCGGCGGTACGGGAAGCGGCCGTGGCGGGTCTGGAGACATTCGGGCTGGCCGTGGACGCGGGCCGCAATGCCGTGCGTTCCGATGAGCCGCGGCTCATCTCGCCGGACGGGGCGCGGACCGCGGTGGCGGTGGTCCCGACCGACGAGGAGCTGGAGATCGCACGGCAGACCTTCGCCCTGGCCGGCGAGGACCGGACGCTTATCTCCTGAGCCATCGCCTGAGCGGGCGACTATCGACCGGCTATCGACTGAGCGGCAGTCCGCCCATTTGTACTTTCCACCAGACGGAATATTCCGCATGGAAACAAACCGATAGGATCCGCCTTATGCGCCGTTCCAAAATCGTCTGCACACTGGGCCCCGCCGTCGACTCGTACGAGCAGTTGAAATCGCTCATCGAGGCCGGAATGAATGTGGCCCGCCTGAATATGAGCCACGGGAGCCACCCGGAGCACGAGGAGCGGTACCACCGCGTCCGCAAGGCCGCGGCCGACACCGGCCACGCGGTGGCCGTGATGGTCGACCTCCAGGGCCCCAAGATCCGTCTGGAGACCTTCGCCGAGGGACCGGTCGAGCTGGTGCGCGGTGACGAGTTCACCATCACCACCGAGGATGTCGCGGGCGACAAGTCCATCTGTGGCACTACTTACAAGGGTCTGCCCGGCGATGTCGTCAAGGGCGACCAGATCCTGATCAACGACGGCAATGTCGAGCTGCGGGTCGTCGAGGTCGAAGGACCCCGGGTCAAGTCCGTGGTGGTCGAGGGCGGGGTGATCTCCGACCACAAGGGGATCAACCTGCCGGGCGCGGCGGTGAACGTACCGGCGCTGTCCGAGAAGGACGTCGAGGACCTGCGCTTCGGTCTGCGGATGGGGTGCGACATGATCGCGCTCTCCTTCGTGCGTGACGCGCACGACGTGGTCGATGTGCACAAGATCATGGACGAGGAGGGTCGCCGGGTCCCGATCATCGCGAAGGTCGAGAAGCCGCAGGCGGTCGCCAACATGGACGCCGTCGTCGCGGCGTTCGACGCGATCATGGTGGCCCGCGGCGATCTGGCCGTCGAGTACCCGCTCGAAAAGGTCCCGATGGTGCAGAAGCGGCTCATCGAGCTGTGCCGCCGCAACGCCAAGCCGGTGATCGTGGCGACCCAGATGATGGAGTCGATGATCACCAACTCCCGTCCCACCCGCGCCGAGGCGTCCGACGTCGCCAACGCGATCCTGGACGGCGCGGACGCGGTGATGCTCTCCGCCGAGTCCTCGGTCGGCGCGTACCCGGTCGAGACGGTCAGGACGATGTCGAAGATCGTGGTCGCGGCGGAGGAGGAGCTGCTCTCCAAGGGCCTCCAGCCGCTGGTGCCGGGCAAGAAGCCGCGTACACAGGGCGGTTCGGTGGCGCGCGCGGCCTGCGAGATCGCGGACTTCCTGGGCGGCAAGGCGCTGATCGCCTTCACCCAGTCCGGCGACACGGCCCGCCGTCTCTCCCGCTACCGCGCGACCCAGCCGATCCTGGCCTTCACGACGGACGAGGCGACCCGTAACCAGCTCGCGCTGAGCTGGGGCGTGGAGTCCTTCATCGTGCCCTGGGTGACCAGCACGGACGCGATGGTCGACCTGGTCGACGAGGAGGTCCTGAAGCTCCAGCGCTACTCCGAGGGCGACGCCATGATCATCACCGCGGGCTCCCCTCCCGGCGTCCCGGGCACCACGAACATGGTCCGGGTCCACCACCTGGGCGGCGACGACCGCGACTGACGCGACCGTCCGTCCGTACCCCCGCAGTCCACTTCGGCCCGCCGGCTTCCGGCGGGCCGTTCCGCTGCGCGCTCGCGGCTTCTCGCTAGAGGGTCAGATGTGCGTTGGCGGCACGCGCGGCGTCGGCCAGTGCGGGGATCTCCACGACCTCGACGCCCGCTCCTGTCAGCAGTTCGACTCCCTGGCATCCGGTGACGAACAGGTCAGGTTCACGCCAGGCGATGACGACGCGCGGGACCGAGGTGTCGAGGATGAGCCGCGTACAGGTACGAGGACGGGAGCGCCGCTCGGAGCAGGGCTCCAGTGAGCTGTAGAGCGTCGCCCCCGCGAGCCGCGGATCGTCCGGCGCCAGCTTCGCGAGCGCGGACTCCTCTGCGTGCACATGTGGATCGGTCTCACGGCTGTACCCACGGCTGATCTCGTCGCCGTCAGCACTGACGATGACGGCCCCGACATTGAACGCCGTCGCGGACGGCGGGCAGAGCCCGGAGATCTCGATGGCGAGGGCCAGCCAGGCATGATCGTCGGTCATGAGGTGAATTCCTTGGGTGCGTAGCGCAGCAGCACGACATCGCCGACGGCGCGGGTCTCCAGCAGTGCCATCCGTCGGGTTGAACCGCCGGGGTAGGCAGCGGGCCCCAGGAACCGGGGCGCGCCCGGCTGCCCGACCAGCAGGGGCGCGACGGCCAGATGGACTTCGTCAGCGAGACCCTGCGCCAAGAACTGGGTATGGATGGTGCCACCGCCCTCGACCATGAGGCGTCGGATGCCGCGCGCGGCAAGATCGTCCAGCATGACGCCGAAGTCGACCGCCGGTCCCGTCTCGATGACCTCGGCCAGCCCGTCGAGACTCTCCCGAAGCTTCGGAGCCGCGGCGTCTGTGGTGTAAACGGCCTTCTCACCGCCGTGATGCCAGAAATTCAGCTCGCGGCTGAGATCGCCACTGGCGGTAAGAGTGATCTTGAGCGGATACGCGGGCTTCCCCGCGGCGACACGGGCGGCGCGACGGTCGGGGCTGTTCACCAACAGGCGGGGATTGTCGCGGCGGAGGGTGTTGCCGCCGATGAGGATGGCGTCGGATTCGGCACGGACCTGGTCGACACGGTCGAAGTCCCAGACTTTGGAAATCCGCTGTCGGTGCCTGCGCGGATCCCGGCGCCGCAGGACGCTCTGAGCAGGAGGCGTGCGGGCTCACGGGTTCCATTGTCCGGAGAACCGGTCAGGTTTGATGCAGGACCACAGAGTCCAGTGCCTCGCGGAACTCGATCACCTCGGGCACCGACGTCCTGGAACGACGAAGATCCGCGTCGAGAGCAGAAAGTTGGCCGAAAATCCGGGCTGAGCCGGTCTCGGCTGCGATCGGGAGGGCCTGGATGCCCTTGTGGGCCGCTTGCTCGGGTTCGTCGGCGCGTGCATGGGCGATGGCCGCCTGGGAAAGAACGAAGCCGCGGTCGCGCCGGTACGTCGGCGGCAGCGCGCTGATCGCGCGGGTGAACCCTTCAGCAGCGGCCTGGTGCTCGCCCAGAAGCGAGAGGCAGTGGGCACGCTGGGCCTGAACGTGTGGGGCGTCCATCCAGGTGCCCCGGCGGTGAGGCGTGTCCCCCGTAAGGTGGTCCATCAGCCCGAAAACGGTGTCGTACGCGCGGTGGCAGGCCACCCCGTCACCCTGCAGCGCATGGCTGTGCGCAGTGGAGAGCGTACTCATGGCCGCGAATCGGCTGCGCGGTGGCGCCAGGTGCTGTGCCGCCAGGGACAAGTCAGCCGTTTCGACGGGGTCGCGCCTTTCAGCCGCTAGTTGCGCCTTACGGATCATGACGTACGCGACCGGCTCCCGCCTGCCGTCGGCATGGGCCCAGTCCAGCGCCCGGTCAGTCCAGTACCGGGCCGCATCGTAGTCACCCGCGTCCTGGTACAGCCAGCCGCAGAACTCGGCGTACTCGGCCTGTACTTGGAGCAGCGCCCGGCGGTCGGCACCGTCCATGTTCTGGCGAAGCTGTTTGATCATCCGAATGTGGTCACGGACAGTCTCGATCACACGGCCTGGGCCGAGCAGGTTGTCACAATCGACCAGTGTCCTGCGGAGCTGCCGCAGGTGCTGGACGGGGTGGGTTTCCGGGGCGAACGCGGTGCTGTGGGGAGGGCGCGTACGTCCGGAGGCGTCGCCCATGGCGAGAAACGCGGCTCCGGCGGCGCCCCCACGCAGCAGCACACGGCGCGGCATCGTCACGATGATGATCCTTCCGTCAGCGGTACGGCAGGGCACACGGACTTCGTCGCCGTCTGCCGCGCCCAGGATCGCCGCATCGGGCGGTGGTGGACCATCGTTTTGGCTGGTGGAAGCCGCACTGTCCGCATCAGCCGTATGGTTGTCCGCTTCGGCCAGCACCCGTACCAGCGCGCGGCTCAGCACCCCGCCTGTCTCCAGCACCGCGTCCAGGGCCTCGGCCGGTTCCGGCGTACAGGCCCGGACGGCCTTCTCGATCTTCGCGATCAGATCGCCGCTGACGTGCACCGATGCACCCAACTGATCCTGTGTCAGGCCTCGCTGCCGTCGCCAGTGGCGCAACTCCGCGCCGAACCAGTCCCGGTTGGACCGACCAGGATCCAGCGGCTTGGGAGGCTGCGGCATTCGATCCCCCTTCGGTCATCGATGTGGACAACCGCTGCGGTCCGCATGCCGGACTTCACGGCGGGCGGCGCCGAGGGGCTGAATGGTTCCACGACGTTTCGTACCCCGTATACACCGCAACGAGCGGCGGATACCGGGGGTTTCCCAAACGGATCCGACCGACCCGCCCGACCCACACCTTGCCGGGAGCGCTCGCTTCCGCTCCGGGGGAGCAATGCCACTCTCGAACCAACAACTCGCGCTGACCTGGCACATGGAGTTCACGCCCCAGGCGATGTTCGTACCACTTGTCCGAAGACAGGTCGAGCACGCCATGACGGGATGGAGGTGCGCCGAAGACGACACGGCCACGGCCGTGCTGATCTCCAGCGAACTCGCCACCAATGCCGTTGAGCACGCGCATGTCCGGGGCGAACGCTTCGGCATCACGCTCACGGTCACCCGTCGCGACTGCCTGATCGAGGTGACGGACCCCGTCGTCGCCCCGCCCCGGATCACTTCCCCGTCCTCGGACGACGAACACGGCCGCGGCCTCCACCTGGTCGCCACCCTGTCCGAAGACTTCGGACACCGCCCCCGCCCGGAGGGCGGCAAGACGGTCTGGGTCCGTCTCGCCCTCACCGACACAGGCCGAACGCATCCCGCAGCATCGGCCTGCCCCGTCCAGACACTCTCTTGGCCCAGCGGCAACGGCGAACCGGCAAAGGCCGACGTCGCCCACGTACCCCCCGCCCCGCTCACTGGCCAGGCGGCACCACCAACTCCTGTGGAGAAAAACATGCACACCACCATGACGCCCTGTACCGAACTGGTCGAACTCGGCAAGTTCCTAGCCATCGCCGCTCACCGAATCAACGCCGGGCAGGCCCCGCCGCAGATGTTCAGCGCCGCGATCGACGCCGCATGGCATCAGCTCGCCGAAGACCCGGAGGCGCATGCCGCCTTCACCACGGCCCATGCCGGGCGTCCGCTGCGTCACATCGCCGAAACCGGCAGCGGATACATCGACTGGGTAGCCACATACGAAGAGAGGTACGGCCGACTTCCTGAGATCTGGTTCACAAACACCGACGGCGACGTGAACACCTCTGCCCTGGCCGACTACCTCCAGACGGGTCGCGTGGTTGCCGAGTGGAATTGTTCGCCCGCGCCCGGCGACGGTGACGGAGACGCGTTTCCGGCGCCCGTCCGGGCCGGAGTCTCGTCGAAGACCACCTGATGAGTATCAGAACAAGCAACGGAGTGCCCCGGGCCAGTAGCGGGGCGCTCCGCCTCATTGAGGCGCGTACCGTACGGCCGACCAGCGTGAATGCGATCGGCTACCTCACCCAGATGTACGAGCACTGTCCCTTCCTGGCTCCGTCAAGACACCGTGACCTGACCAGTTGGACCGTGTATCAGATCGACTTGGGCGCACACCGGTGCGCGGTCGAAGCCGAGTTGTTCCATGCGGGCGTGCAAGCGGCTGAATCTCTGCGCTCCCTGGCCAAGCAGTCATACGGTGGACTTGCCTGCGAGGGCATCGTGCTTCTGGGAAATGACGCCGAAGGCACAAGCCACGGCCAGTTGATGGGGTGGCCCCACTGGGCGCTGAAGCATCTGTACGGGCCGGTCGGTGTCATGGTCGGAAAGTTCGCGAAAGGCACTTCCGAGCTGGATAAATTCGGCCGGCCCATCCCATCTCCAGCGTTCTCGTTCCTCGCGGTACGAGCTGCTGTCCGCAATCGCGACCCGCGATTCCTCACGGACACGCCCGCTCTGGCAGCCGAGCTGGCCGCTGCTGCCGATGACGGCCGAGACGTGTTCGCGAACATCTCACCCACTTGGAAGGCGGTACGAGCATGGGCGGCTTCCCTGCCTGCCCCGCGGAAGCACTGAGCGCGGCTGAAGTTCAGTGCGGTCGTGTCGGGCTGCGTGAGATCACCCACCGGCGCGGCTCGGCGGTCTGGAAGGCCGACGGTCCACGGGGCACGGTGGCGGTCAAGACCGGGTACGGTGACGGCGCCGAAGCGGTGGCGCGGGAGGCCGCCGCGCTCGCCGCACTGCCCGGCTACTCCGTCACCACAGGTAGAGCCGGTGCCGACACCTGGTACATCACGGACTGGCACGACGGTCCGTCCACCTGGAGGATTTTCCAGCCGGTCCGGGAGCGCACCGCAAGCGGAAAAGACCGCTCGTATGCCCTGGCAGGGGCAGTCGGTCTCTGCCGGGCCGTCGCGGATCTGCACTCCATTGGATGGGTTCATGGGGATCTGCAACCCGTACACGGTATCCACACAGTAACCGGCGTCATGCTCATCGACTTCGCGTGGTCCTGGCGAGTGGGTCAGGCTCTCCCGCCGCACTTCCGCGGCGGCATCACACACCTGATCGCCCCGGAACTCGCCGCACGAATCGACACCGGCCCGCAGCCGGTCACACCGACTCCGCAGGCCGATGTGTACGCACTCGCCGGAGTCTTGTGGACCTGCGTCACCGGGACATGGCCGCTGGACTACGGAGCGGTCGGCATAACACCGCAGCACGTCAGCCCGGGCGAGCTACGGAAAGCCATCGCCGTCGGCCGAATTCCGCTGACCGCCGGGCGGCCATGGCCCGGCCCGCAAGCCGTGCTGGCGGACACGCTTACCGCACCGGCCGCAGACCGGCCCACGGCCGACGAACTGGCGGAGGCCCTGGCGTTCCTCACGGCATGACGTGCCTGCGCGAACTCACCGACCACGATGCGCCGACCGTGCGGCGGATCTTCAACGACGTATCGGTCCGCTTTCTCGACAGGGCCGCGATGGGAGTGGCCGAGTCAGTCGCCTATGTAACTCAGGCCCGCGCTTGGTCGGTTGAGCGACCACGGCGGAGATACGTTCTCGGGATCGATGTCGGAGGCGACCTGGTCGGCGTCGTCAAACTGAGCGTCACCACTGGTGAGGGCCGTATCGGCTACGTGCTCCGACAGGACTCGTGGGGCCACGGCCATGCGACCCGGGCTGTCCGGGAATTGGTCACGCTTGCGTTCGGTGCTTGGGGACTGGCCACGGTCCGGGCGCAGCACCGCTCCGCCAACCCGGCCTCAGGCCGAGTCCTGGCAAAGGCCGGCTTCCTACGGACAGGGACGGTGGGCGGCTTCGTACGGTACGTGGCGACACGGGAGGAGGCGCACTGAACGTCGGCAGCGCGACCGAGGGTTCGCGGCCCGCGCCGTCGCGGCGGCTCGCCGTTCGGCCAGTTCGCCGCCGGTTCGCGGTCTCGCCGTTACGCCGGTTCGTTGGTGAGGATCGCCAAGTGGTGGAGTTTGGCTTCGCTTTCGGTGCCCGGTGGGGCGGTGAAGACCAGGAGGGTCTGGGGGTGGTCGGGGTCCAGGAGGCTTTGGCCGTGGAGGTGCAGGGGGCCCAGACGGGGGTGCTGGATGCGTTTGGGCGGGCAGGTGAGGCCCGCTACCGGGTGGTCGCGCCAGACGGCGGCGAATTCCGGGCTGGCGGTCAGCAGGGCGTCGACGAGGGCGGCCATGCGGGGGTCGTCCGGTTCGCGGCCGGCGGCGGCGCGGAGCTGGGCGGCGATCGTGCGTCCGTGGCGGGCGTGATCGGCCTCGGGGTGGATCAGACGCGAGGCCGGGTCGGTGAACCAGCGGTAGGCCAGGCTGCGCGCCATCCCCGTGTGGCGGCTGTCGTCCCCGGTGAGCGCGACGGCGAGGCGGTTCTGTACGAGGGTCTCGCCGAGGTGGTTCATCACCTGCGCCGGGGTGTCCGCCAGCCGCTCGAAGATCCGGAGCATGCCCGGGGCGATCTCGTCGCCGACGGGGACCCGGCCGGGCGGGGCATGGCCGGCCAGCCGGAAGAGATGGTCGCGCTCGTCCGGGGAGAGGCGCAGGGCGCGGGCGAGAGCGGTGAGCATCTGCGGGGAGGGGTGCGGGCCGCGGCGCTGCTCGATCCGGCTGTAGTAGTCGGTCGACATACTGCTCAGCGCGGCGACCTCCTCGCGGCGCAGACCACCGGTACGGCGTGACCGCCACCCCCGGGGCAGGCCGACGTCCTCGGGCTGCAGGGCCGCCCGGCGGGTGCGCAGGAAGTCGGCGAGTGCGGCCCGGTTCACCTGGCTCATACGGCCACGCTCCTCTCGGTGCGGGGACGGCGGGTCCTCCGTACCGTCAAGCGTCGCAGACGCGGCGACCGGGCTGCCGGAGTGGTCCGGATCACCGGACCGGTTGTCCCTGGCTGCTCCGCCACCGCCTTGCCACGCTGGCGCCATGAACAGCATGAGCAGCACAAGCAGTACGGACGCATGGGACGGGACCCACTGGATCGGCGGTACGGCCGTCCCCGGCGGCCCTGCCTCGATCGATGTGGTGAATCCGGCCACCGGCGCGGTCGTCGCCTCCCTGCCGGCCGGTACCCCCGCCGACGCCGACCGGGCCGTCGCCGCCGCGACGGCCGCCTTCCCGGCCTGGGCCGCCACGGCTCCCGGCCGGCGCGCGGAGATCCTGGGGCACGTCGCCGAGGGGCTCCGGAAGCGCGCCGAGGAGATCGCGGGCACCATCACCGCCGAGATGGGCGCGCCGATCCAGCTCTCCCGCTTCGCCCAGGCCGGTCTGCCGGTCGCGGTGACCGCCGCCTTCGCCGGGCTCGCCGCGGACTTCCCGTGGACCGAAGAGATCGGGCACTCGCTGGTCGTGCGCGAGCCGGTCGGGGTCGTCGGGGCCATCACGCCCTGGAACTTCCCGCTCCAGCAGACCGCGACCAAGGTGGTGCCCGCCCTGCTGGCCGGGAACACCGTGGTCCTCAAGCCGTCCGAGATGGCGCCCCTGAGCGCGCGGATCCTGGCCGAGGTGGCCGCCGAGGCGGGGCTGCCGGCCGGTGTGCTCAATGTCGTGCACGGCACCGGTCCGGTCGTCGGCGAGGCGATCGCCGCGCACCCCGGCGTCGACATGGTGTCCTTCACCGGCTCCACCCGGGCGGGCAAGCGTGTCTCGGTGGTCGCGGCGGACACGGTCAAGCGGGTCGCGCTGGAGCTGGGCGGCAAGTCCGCCAATGTGATCCTGGACGACGCGGACCTCGCCCGGGCCGTCGGCCTCGGGGTCTCCAACGCCTGGATCAACAGCGGCCAGGTCTGCGGTGCCTGGAGCCGGATGCTGGTCCCCGCCTCGCGCCACGACGAGGCCGTCGAACTGGCCGTCGCCGCCGCGGCCGAGTACACGGTCGGCGACCCGGCCGACGAGAGCACCCGGATCGGCCCGCTGGTCTCCGAGGCGCAGCGGCAGCGGGTCACCGGCTATATGGAACGGGGCATCGCGGACGGCGCCACGCTCGCGGTCGGCGGGCCCGGCCGTGTCGAGGGGCTGGGGTCCGGCGCGTACGTACGGCCGACGGTCTTCGCCGATGTCGACCCGGACTCCGTGATCGCACAGGAGGAGATCTTCGGGCCGGTGCTCGCGGTGATTCCGTACGCCGACGAGGACCGGGCGGTCGAGATCGCCAACAGTACGGTGTACGGGCTGAACGGCGCGGTGTTCGGCGAGCGGGAACACGCGCTGGCCGTCGCGCGGCGGCTGCGGGCCGGTCAGATCGATGTGAACGGCGCCGAGTTCAACCCGCTGGCGCCGTTCGGCGGGTACAAGCAGTCGGGCAACGGGCGCGAGATGGGCCGTTTCGGGCTGGAGGAGTTCCTGGAGGTCAAGTCCATCCAGCGATGAGGATCCGGCGGCGAGGGCCGTGCCGTACACCGCGGAGGCGTACTCGTACCGCCGTACCGGGCAGGACACACCCCGGCCCGCACCTCCGGAGCCGGCCACGGGGATGCGGGCCGCTGCTGCGGCACAGCGCCTAGGTCCTGTCCGGTCGGTCTTCGTGGATCAGACCGCGGCGTCCGGTGGAGGGGGTCCCTCCCGTGCCGTTCAGGCCACGGGGGAGCATCGCAAGGCGGAGGATCGCCCGTGTACTGGACGTACTCGGGCGACTCCGACCACGCAGCGAGGTGCCGTGCCAGACGTCGCGGGCCCGCGAAGATCGGCCGGACAGGGCCTAACCGGTCATGTAGTTCTGGAGGCCCGGGACGGTGAGCGTGCCGCCGAACTGGCCTGCCTGGGTGACCTTGACGTCCGTGAAGAAGGCGAACGGTACGTTCAGCGGAGGCGGCGTCCGCGGGCTGAAGGTGATCGGGATGAGACCGAAGAGGTTCCCCTTCAACTCCTCGGTGTACATCGTCACTTCGCCGTCGCGGATCGTGGACGTGGAGCCCTCGCGGGCCTTCACATGCGCCGTCTTGCCCTCGGGGTAGACCACGAGCTGGTGCAGGTCCCTGATGTCCACCGACGAGGCCGTGAACTTCAGCACCTTCTTGGTGCCGAGATTGGTCCTCACCTCGACGATGCCGTGGTAGTCGAGACCGCGCAGCGTCAGCAGCGAACTGTCCAGGACCCAGGGGTCGTCGGGCAGCAGCGGGATGCCCTCTTCCTCCTTGGCCGCGGCGAGGGCCTCGGGGTCGGGGGTGGGGCAGGGGAAGGGCTCCTTGCCGGCCGCGCCCGCCGGGATGTCGTCGTCCGCGTGGGCGTCCAGGCCCTTGGCGCTCTCGTCGAGTTCCTCGACGGTGACTCCGGCCTTCCTGGCCGCCTCTTTGATCGCCTCTTCCGTTCCGTCGACGGCGCCGTCGGCCGCGTCACTCGCCGGGC
>NZ_LATD01000194.1 GCF_000981895.1 Streptomyces odonnellii
GGGCGGGCCGGCGGGCGCTGCGGCCGTATCTGGCCGGGCTGCTCTGGATGGACCGGGGCGCGGAGGAGTCCTGGGAGCGGGGGCGGCGGCGCGACGGGCCCGGCCTGTCCGGCTTCTGGGACGGCTGGACAACGGCGGAGACTCGCCATTTCTCGGACGACCCGTCCCGCCCGTTCGCGGACACCCTGATACGGGAGGTGCGCGAGGGATATGTGATGCTCCCGGGTCCCCGTTCGGGCGCGATGCAGGGTCAAATCATCACCGACGGTGATCAGTTTCGGCCTCCATACTGAGCAGTCGGAAATCGGTTGCGCACGAGTGCCCAACTCGGCTTGACCGGGGGGCGGGACAGGTCTTACGTTCTCAATGTGCGGCTTTTCGGAGCCGTCGCAGACGCGAAGCCCCCGGTTGTTCCCCCGTGATCGGGGGCTTCGTTCTGCCCTCTTCGCCGGTTTTCGCGGGCCGCGCCCTCTCCCCCGCTCACCCTGGGTCACCGCTGTGACCTCTGTGTGGTGCCCTTAGTCGCACACCCTCTGCGCAGGTACGATGCCTTTCGGTGCGGTCAATTCCCGTCCGCCAGAGGGTGGTTCAGCACGCTGCCGACGGGCGCCCGCCCGGCGGGACAATCCGGGGGCACGGTTTGTTGTGGGGGAAGGCTGATGGAGAGCGGCAGCGGCATCGGCACACAGGGCGGCACCGGAGCCCCCGCCGACCTCGCATGGGTGCGCGGAGTGGACGCGTACACGATGGGGGCGTACCCCCAGGCCGAGGAGGAGTTCCGGGCCGCGGTACGGCTCGATCCCGGGATGGCCGACGGCTGGCTCGGACTGCACGCGCTGCGCGTCGACACCACCCCCGCCCTGCTGCACATGTACCGCCACCGCGACCGCTTCGGTGAGCAGCGCGCCCGTCACCGCCGTACCCTCAACTCCTGGTACTGGCTGGGCTGGTGGGTGCAGCCGGTGCTGGAGAGCGGGCGTGATCTGCTGCTCGCGCACGCCTCGCACTGGCTGGACGGCCGGCATGTGCCGGAGCTGGACCGGGCGCTCGCGGGGCTGCCGCCGGTCGACGCCGATCCGCAGGTACGGTTCCTGCACGCCTGCCGCGCCTATCTGGTGAAGGACTGGGACCAGCTCGTACGGCACACCGAGCCGCTGGTCAACGATCCGCTGCTGGGCATCGAGGCCGGGCTCTTCGGCGGGATGGCCCGGGTCAGACTGGAGATGTACGGACAGGCCCTGCCGCTGCTGTCCACGGCGCTGATGCGCTGCCGCAGCGAGCAGCCCCAGCGCAAGGAGCTGCGGTACTGGCTGGCGCGCGCCCATGAGGGCACCGGGCGCAGCGCCGCCGCGTTACCGCTGTACCGGGCCGTGCACCGGCTCGATCCGGCGTTCATGGACACCGCGGCCCGGCTGGCGGCGATCACCGATTCCGACTCCGACGTCTACGACGGTCCTGACGATCCGGCGGGGCTGGCCTCGGTGGCGCTGGCGGGCTTCGGCCAGGACATGGCGGACGCGATGGACACGCAGCAGGGCGAGAGCGAGGGGCCGCTGGGCTCCGACGTGCTGCTCGGCCGGGAGAGCCAGCCGCCGATGGGCGGCGGGGGCACGGTGCCGGCGCGCGACGACGTACGGGAGAAGGTGCCGCCACCGCCCGCGCAGCACGCCCAGCCCCGGTTCCCGGAGGGCCCGACCGATCCGGCGCTGCTCGCCGAGGCACTGGCCGAGCTGGAGCGGATGGTCGGTCTGGAACCGGTGAAGCGCCAGGTCAAAGCCATCTCCGCGCAGCTCAACATGGCCCGGCTGCGGGCCGGCGAAGGGCTGCCCGTACAGCCGCCGAAACGTCACTTTGTCTTCTCCGGCCCCTCCGGCACCGGCAAGACCACCGTCGCGCGCATTCTCGGGCGGATCTTCTATGCCCTCGGGCTGCTGGGCGGCGATCATCTGGTGGAGGCCCAGCGGGCGGATCTGGTGGGCGAGTTCCTGGGACAGACCGCGGTCAAGGCGAACGAGCTGATCGACTCCGCGATCGGCGGGGTGCTCTTCGTCGACGAGGCGTACAGCCTGTCCAACTCCGGTTACACCAAGGGCGACGCCTACGGCGACGAGGCGCTCCAGGTGCTGCTCAAGCGCGCCGAGGACAACCGGGACCATCTCGTGGTCATCCTGGCCGGGTATCCGGAGGGCATGGACCGGCTGCTCGCCACCAACCCCGGTCTGTCCTCGCGCTTCACCAGCCGGGTCGACTTCCCCAGCTACCGGCCGCTGGAGCTGACCGCGATCGGCGGGGTGCTGGCCGCGGAGAACGGCGATCTCTGGGACGAGGAGTCCGCGGACGAACTGCTGTCCATCAGCGGCCATGTCGTCGACCAGGGGTGGATCGACGAGCTGGGCAACGGCCGCTTCGTACGGACGCTGTACGAGAAGAGCTGCGCGTACCGCGATCTGCGGCTGTCCGGCTACAGCGGTACGCCCACCCGCGACGATCTGGCGACGCTGCGGCTGCCCGATCTGATGCAGGCGTACGGCGAGGTGCTCTCGGGGCGCGGCCCGGCGACCCGGGGATCGCAGGACCCGCCGGCCTCCTGAAAGTCTCCGCGCGTCACAACGGCCCGAGCCGCCACCACGACCTGTGCCGTCCGCCCCCAGTGCGGGGACGGACGGCACGGTCGTACGGAAACGCGCCGGTCGGCGCTACTTCGTCAGATACGCGTCCAGCACGGTCTGCGAGAAGGCGTTGCCCGCGCGGTCCCTGACCTCGGCCATGAAGGAGACCGAACCGCCGGCCGCCGGGTTGGCCACCTTCACCCGGCCGTCGCGCACCGCCGTCTTCGACCAGGTCGTACCGCGGTCGTACGAGACGTACACCGTCAGCGCCTTGAGATTCCGGCCGGCCGCCGAGCCCTGGACGGTGACCGGGACGCTCTGGACGGCACCCGCCACGGCGCGGGCGTCCAGCCCGAGTCGGGGCGTGTAGCGCACCACGCTCGCGGGCAGGGCGGTGGGCTCCTCGGTGTGTCCCGAGGTGAACTCGGCCGACCAGGTCACCTGGGTGGACACCGCCGAGATGCCCGTCGTGGCCCGGCTGACGGTGGTGACCAGCCGGTACCTGGCCCGCTCCTTCGGCAGGTCGAAGCCGACCGTGTCGAGGATGCCGCCGGCCGTGGCGTACTCCTTGCCGTCGCGGTAGAGCGTGGTGGACGCGGTCGCCGTGTCGTACAGGCTGGTCCCGTCGTGGCCGGCGCCGTCGGCGAACGGCCGGACGGCGCCGGTCAGCCGGTCGCCGTCACGCGTCAGTCCGCCGCCCTTGACGAGCGCGGGCCCGAAGACCGCGGTGTTGAAGTCCTCGGTGTACGAGATGCCGCCGCGGTAGACCCGGGACGGTTCGCTGTACCGGGTCTCGGCCGTCCCGCCGCGCTGCTGCTGGAAGGTCCGCTGCCAGGCGTACCCGCCCTGGAGGTAGGTGGTGGTCGTGGTCGCCAGATCCGCGAAGGTGACCGGCGAGGAGGTCGGGAAGTCCGGCGTCGAGAAGATCTGGGCCCAGCGTCCGCCGGTGACCGAACCGCCCGCGTTGACCGTGACCTTCGCCAGGTCCCTCACCTTGGTGTGCTGGGTGTGACCGGTGTAGAAACCGTCCTTGAGGGTGTCGGCGAGCAGATAGTCCGTCCCGTCGCCCGCCCAGGTGGAGAGCAGATACGAACTGACCGAGCCGGGCTTGGGCGCGGGGCCGACCTGCTGGGTGCGGAAGCCCTCGGACAACTGGCCCATGTAGAGGATGATCGGGCCCGGGGCCTCCTTCGGCGAGATCGTCAGGAAGCCGGACTGGTACGAGGCGTCGGGATCCGGCGGTGTCATGTCGATCAGCTCGGTGGCACGCGCGTCGACCGCCAGCTCGGTGTCCCGCGTCAGATCGAGCCGGGGCGCGGCGACCCAGTCGTCCCCGATGTAGACGAGGTCGGGGCTGAGCAGCGGGATCTCGCCGAGGATCGTGTAGATCCCGCGCGGCAGCCGGACCTGGGCCGAGCCCTTGTCGCCGGACACCCTGACCATGGTCTGCGCGCCCAGGTCGTAGATGAACGCCGTCCAGTCGCCGTCCGCCGGTGCGGAGCCGTCGCGGGCGGTGGCCTTGAGGGTGAGGTTGTACATCTCGCCCTCGCGGTTCAGCGCGCCCGCGGTACGGACGCTCTGACCGCCGCCGGTCGCGGTGACGGCGAGGCTGTAGACACCGTCGGCGTCGCCGCCGAGCGTCGGGTCCGCGGTGATGTCCACGGACGCGGTGCCGCCGGCCGGGACGGTGAGCCGCGAGGCGCCGAGGGTGAAGAAGCCGGCGGGAGCGTCCGTGCCGGCCGGGCCCGTGGCGGTGGCCGCGAGATCGAGGGTCAGCGGCTCGGCGCCGGTGTTGCGGTAGGTCAGGGTCCTGGTGACGGGCTGGTCGTCGTCGTGCGGCCAGGCCGGGGCGCCAAAGCTCAGTGAGGCGGGCTCGGTGACCACGCTCTGGGTGAGGGCGTGGGCCGAATCGACCCGGCCGCTGCCCTGCTCGACCGCGCCGTACGGGCCGGGCTTCGCGGAACCGACCAGCGCGGCCTTGAGCCGGGGGCCGTCCCAGTCGGGGTGCTGCTGGGCGAGGAGAGCCGCCGCGCCGGCCACGTGCGGGGTGGCCATGGAGGTGCCGTCGATGGTGAGGTAGCCGGGCGCGGGGTGCGGTATGCCCGGATTCTGGTCGATGACACTGCCCTTGGCGGCGGCCGCGGTGATGGCGACACCGGGCGCGGTGATGTCGGGCTTGAGCGCGCCGTCGCCGACGCGCGGGCCGCGCGAGGAGAAGTCCGCGAGGACGTCCTGCTTGTCGACGGCGCCCACGGTGAGCGCGGCGTCGGCGGTGCCCGGGGTGCCCACGGTGGAGGCGCCGGGCCCGGAGTTGCCGGCCGCGATCACGAACAGGGCCCGGTCCGAGAGCCTGTTGACGGTCTCCTCGACCGGGTCGACACCGGGAGTGTCGGGGCCGCCGATGGAGAGGTTGACGACCTTCGCTCCCTGCTCGACCGCCCACTCCATGCCGGACATGATCGAGGACTCGGTGGCCGCGCCCCGGTCGTTCGCCACCTTGCCGATGAGGAGCTGTGCGGCAGGGGCGACACCCTTGTACATGCCCTTGGACTGGGC
Organism: Streptomyces odonnellii; assembly: GCF_000981895.1. Lineage (GTDB taxonomy): Bacteria > Actinomycetota > Actinomycetes > Streptomycetales > Streptomycetaceae > Streptomyces > Streptomyces odonnellii. The sequence continues at coordinate 5,166 of NZ_LATD01000194.1, forward strand.
ACCGGTTCCGGCGAGGATCGAGGCGACATGGGTGCCGTGGCCGTAGCGGTCCATGATGTCGGCGGTGTCGGCCGAGGTGAAGTTCCTGCCCGCGACGACCTGGCCCGCCACATCCGCATGGCCGGTGTCGATCCCGGTGTCCAGGACGGCGACCTTCACGCCCTTGCCGTCGTATCCTGCGGCCCAGGCGCTCGGTGCGCCGATCTGCGGGACGCTGACGTCGAGGGCCGTCCTGAGCAGGCCGTCGAGACGTACGGAACGGACCCCGGAGGCGAGCCGCAGTCCACGCTCGGAGCGCGCGGTCAGCGAGGCCCACACCCCGGCCGCCGCACTCCCCCGTACGGTCAGCGCCTCGCTGCCCACGGCGCCGATCTCGGCGCGCACGGTCGTACCGCCCTGCCGGCGCAGTCCGTCGCGCGCCGACTGGCGCGCCTTCGCGCCGGGGGCGTACGAGACGATCAGCGGCACGCCGTCGCCGGTGAGCGTCCGGTATTCGGGGCGGCTCAGCTCGGTGACGTCGAAGAGCCGGATGTCGAGCTTGTCGGTGGCGATCAGCCCGGCGGCGTCCGCCGGGAGTACGTACGAGTGGCCCTTGACCTCGCGCATCTGGACCGGCACGGAGGCGCGTCCCGGGGCGGGGCGCAGTCCGGCGGTCTTTCCGCGTGCATCGACGAGGACCCGGTCGCCGGTGATCAGGGTGACCTCGCGGGCGGCCCCGGTGTCCGCGGCCCCCTGCGCCGGCTGCCCGGGCTGCGCGAACTGTCCGGGCCGTTCGTGCTGTCCGTGCTGTCCGTGCGCGGAATCCGGGGCCGGACGGGCCGCGGCCGTACCCGCGGTGGCCGTGGCCGCCATGGCGAGCGCCACCGCTCCCGCCAGAAGGGCGCCGGCAGTTGTGCTTCCTGGTCTCCGTGTGCCGCGTGATGCTGTCCGCAACGTGCCCCCTTGCCCAGTCGGGGCAGCCTGGTGCGCCCCGGACGAAGGTGCCCCGGGCCGGTGTCCCACCCTTGGCGCGGACACGCTAAAAGCGCCTTGATCGGCCAGTCAATCGGGCGATTCACCCGCATACGAGGGCAGGTGAGCGCGATTGGTATAGACCCTTTACGGAAAATCTGGTGCCGCGATGTGGCGGAACACCCCGAAGGCCCGTTCCATGAAGGCCCGTTCCATGGCGGGAACGGGCCTTCGGAATCCGTGCCGTAACGGGCGGGCGACGGAGCCGTACCAGCGGCGTGCGCGCTGCAACCGCGGCTCCCGGTGCGAGCGTTGTCCTGTGTAGTCCGAAACGTTCAGTACCGCGACCAGGGAGTACCGCAATGCACGACCGACCGTTCCGTACTCTGCCCGAGGAACTTCTGCTGGCCTGCGTGGATCCGGAGACAGGGGTGGTCAGGCGTCCCGACTTCTTCAACCGGGTGCTGTCCGGAGCCGTTCTCGCCGAACTGGAGCTGTGCGGCGCGATCACCGTCGAGGATCTGAGGATCGTCCAGCTGCATCCGGTCACGCTGGGAGAGCCGACCATCGACACCATTTTCGACGAGATGTCGAGCCACATAAGACGTGGCCAGCCCGGCGCCGCGACCGACCGGCTCGTCGGCCCCCGGGAGAGCCTGGACGCCCTGCGCCCCGGACTGCCCCGTGGCATCGCCGCCCGCCTGGTCGCGGGGGCCCGGATCGGCATCGCCGCCCTGCTGACGAAGTTGACGCTCGAGGACTGGATCAGCACCGGGCCCCACTTCCGTGACATCGAACCGCGCTATCTGGAAGCTCTGGAGACCAGTGGGCTGCTGACCGCTCACCGGCGCCGTGTGCTGGGCATCGTTCCCCGCTTCACCTGGAGCGTCGCGTCCCCCGAGGACGCCCGGCGGGCCGCGGCCGTGATCGACGACGCGGTCCGCGCGGTCGTGTACGGAGCCGGGCCCGCCGTGCCGTCCCCGCGCGCCGTCTGTCTGGTCGCCCTGGTCGGGGCCTCCGGCCTCGCCATACGCCTGTATCCGGGCCAGGAAAACCGGGCGACCCGGGACCGTATCGACCGGATCACCGAGGGCCATCCGATCGGCGCCGCCGTGAGCGCCGTCCGAGAGGCCGACTGGAAGGCGCGGGAGGCCGACTGAGCGCGCGCCCGCCCATCACCCGCGGCCCCCTCGCCCGGAGGCCGGAAGGGGCGCCGGGCGAGGAGGGTCCGGTCAGCGGGTCAGGACCTGGCCGGCCTGGTCCGCGCGCTGTTCGCCGACCTTGGGCGCCTGCGGTACGCGCTCCCGGTGGGAGGGGTCCCGTACCTCTCCCACCAGCTTTTCCAGTACGTCCTCCAGCGCCACCAGGCCGAGCACCCGCCCGGACGCGTCCGCGACCTGCGCGAGATGGGTGGCCGCGCGGCGCATCACGGTGAGCGCGTCGTCCAGCGGGAGTTCGGCCCGCAGCGTCGTCATCGGCCACCACACATGCTGCGGTACGGCACGCTCCCCTGCCTCCAGGTCGAGGACGTCCTTCACATGCAGATAGCCCATGAAGACCCCGCCGCTCTCCGCGCACACCGGAAAGCGCGAGTAGCCGGTGCGTACGGTCAGCTCCTCGATCTGGCGCGGGGTCACCGCGGGAGTGACCGTCACCAGTGAGGCATGCGGAATCAGCACATCGGTGACCGGACGGCTGCCCAGTTCGAGGGCGTCCTCCAGCCGCTCCTGCGCCTCCGGTTCGAGCAGTCCCGCCTGGCCCGAGTCCTCGACGAGCCGGTTGAGCTGCTCACTTGTGAAGACCGCCTCCACCTCGTCCTTGGGCTCGACCCGGAAGGCCCGCAGCACCAGCCGCGCGCAGGCGCCGAGCCCGGCGGTGACCGGACGGCAGAGCCGGGCGAAGCCGACCAGACCGGGGCTGAACCAGAGCGCGGTCTTCTCCGGGGCCGCCATGGCGAGGTTCTTGGGAACCATCTCGCCGATGACCAGATGCAGCGAGACGACCAGCGCCAGGGCGATCACATAGCCCACCGGATGGATCAGGCCCTCGGGCATGTGGACCGCGTGGAAGAGGGGTTCCAGCAGGCGCGCCACGGTGGGTTCCGCGACCGCGCCGAGCGTCAGGGAGCAGACGGTGATGCCGAACTGCGCGGCCGCCATCATCTGCGGCAGATTCTCCAGACCGTGCAGCACCTGGCGGGCACGGGCCGAACCGTGCGCGGCATGCGGTTCGATCTGGCTGCGGCGTACGGATACGAGGGCGAACTCCGCGCCGACGAAGAAGCCGTTGGCCAGGACCAGCAGCAGGGCGAAGACGAGTTGCAGGGCGCTCATCGGGCGCCCTCCGCCATCGCGGGGGCGCCGGCCGGTATACCGGGCGCGGTTTCCGGCAGCGTGTCCGCCGGGGTCACGGGGATGCCACCGGCCGGTGCTTCATCGGGCCCGTCGGCCGTACCGCCGGGCGGACCGTCCGCCGCGCTCGGGTGGGGAGCGCCGACCGCCGTTCCGTCCGGTTCGCAGGCCGACACCCCGTCCGGCTCTCCGGCCGGTGCCCCGGGCGGGGCGCCGGTGGTGCGTACCAGTCTGACCCGCTCCGCCCGGTAGTGGTCCACCTGGCGTACGGACAGCCGCCAGCCGGGCAGTTCCGCCTTGTCGCCGGGGGCCGGGATCCGCCCCAGCAGATCGGCGACCAGCCCGGCCAGGGTCTCGTACGGGCCGTCGGGTACGTCGAGTCCGATCCGCCGCAGTGTGAGGACCCGGGCGCTGCCGTCCGCGTCCCAGGCCGGGCGGCCGTCCTCGGCCGCGACCGGCGCCAGTTCCGGCCGCCCGTCGCCCTCGGCGTCGTGCTCGTCGCGCACCTCGCCGACCAGCTCCTCGATGATGTCCTCCAGGGTGACGACTCCGGCCGTGCCGCCGTACTCGTCCACCACGACGGCTATGGGCTGCTCGCTGCGCAGCCGTTCGAGGAGCTGCTGCACGGGCAGGGTCTCGGGCACCAGCAGCGCCGGTACGGCGATCCGGCCGGCCGGGGTGCGCAGCCGCTCCCGTACCGGCACGGCGAGCGCGTCCTTGAGATGCACCATGCCGACGATCTCGTCGATGCGCTCCCGGTAGACCGGAAAGCGTGAGAGACCGGTGGCCCGGGTGAGGTTCAGGACATCCGCCGCGGTGGCGTCGGACTGGAGGGCACTGACCTTCACCCGGGGTGTCATCACATGCTGCGCGGTGAGCCGGCCGAGCGAGAGGGTCCGTACGAACAGGTCGGCGGTGTCCTGTTCGAGGGTGCCCGCGCGGGCGGAGTGCCGGGCCAGCGAGACGAGTTCACCGGGGGTACGGGCCGATGCCAGCTCCTCGGTCGGCTCCACGCCGAGCAGCCGGACCAGCCGGTTGGCGACCGTGTTGAGCAGGGAGATCACCGGCCGGAACACGGTGGCGAAGAGATACTGCGGACCGGCCACGAACCGCGCGACCTGGAGCGGCCTGGAGACCGCCCAGTTCTTGGGGACGAGTTCGCCGATCACCATCTGGACGGCGGAGGCGAGCAGCATCCCGATCACCACCGCCACTCCGGAGACGGCCCCTTCGGGCAGTCCGGTCGCGGAGAGCGGCCCGTCGAGCAACTGGGCGAGCGCCGGCTCGGCCAGCATGCCCACGACGAGGGAGGTGATGGTGATGCCGAGCTGGGTGCCGGAGAGCTGGAAGGACAGCTCCCGGAGGGATCTGACGACCGTACGGGCACGGCGGTCGCCCTCGGCGGCGGCGCGCTCGGCGTCGGGGCGGTCCACCGTGACCAGACCGAACTCGGCGGCCACGAAGAACCCGTTGGCGAGGATCAGAAGGAACGCTGCGGCGAGCAGCAGCAGGGGGATGGTCATGCCGCCGCCTCGTCGAAGGGGGCGGCGCAGGTACTACCGGACGATCCGTCCATTGCTGGAGGGAGTCACTCCTCGGGTCGCAGGTGCCCCGCGGGCCGGTCTCGGCCATTGCCGGTCGCGGCTGTCGGATGCGGGGCGGGGCGCACTCGGCGCCACCGGCACAAGAGTAATCAAGAGAGGGCGGGTCAGGGCAGTGCCGTACGCGACGGCGGCGCCCCCGTGGACGCCCGGTCGGGCCCGGTGTCAGCCCTCCGTACCGGTGCCACGGGATTCGGCCAGGGCGCGCAGGGCGCGGGCGTCGCGGATGGCGTGCGCCTTGGCGATACCCGGCTGAATGCCCAGTACGGGCAGGCTGCTGCCGTCGCTCAGATCGAGAAAGACCCAGGGGTCGCCGGGCCGCAGATTGACCCGGAGGATCTCGGCCCACTCCAGGCGGCGCGTCCGGGTGAGATTGACCACGGTCACCCCGGTCTCGTCTGCGACGACCTTGGGACGGCTGAGGATGGCGAGGACACCGAGGAAGAGCAGCGCGGTGAAGATGAAGCTGACCCGCTCCCCCGGCCCCAGCTTCTCCAGCACCAGGGCGACTGCCGTGATCACCCCGAACATGACCGCGCCGACGGTCAGCAGAACCATCCGGGTCCTGGTCGGCCGGAAGGTCACCGGCAGGGCGGGCGCGTCGGACCCCGGTGGCCCGGGCTGCGGCGGGATCGCAAGCGAACGGCCGGACGAATCGGACGAACCGCCGGTACCAGCAGGGTCGGAGGGATCAGCGGGGTCGGACGGGTCGGGCTGGGGCGCGGGCATCGGCTCTCGGTCTTCCCGGGGTCGCGGCGGAGTGGCGTCAGAGGCGGCAGGCGTGAATGGCCGTGGTCAGGATGGCACGGGCGCCGATCTCGTACAGATCGTCCATGATCCGCTGCGCCTCCTTGGCCGGCACCATCGCTCGGACGGCGACCCAGCCCTCGTTGTGCAGCGGGGACACGGTCGGCGACTCCAGGCCCGGGGTGAGGGCGACGGCGCGCTCCAGGTCCTCGGCGCGGCAGTCGTAGTCCATCATCACGTACGAGCGGGCCACCAGGACGCCCTGGAGCCTGCGCAGGAACTGCTGGACCTTGGGCTCGTCGGTGTCCGCGCCCGTACGGCGGACGACGATCGCCTCGGAGGTCATGATCGGCTCGCCGATGACTTCGAGGCCCGCGTTCCGCAGCGAGGTGCCGGTCTCCACCACATCGGCGATGACCTGGGCGACCCCCAGCTCGATGGCGGTCTCGACCGCGCCGTCGAGGTGGACGACGGAGGCGTCGACACCGTGGTCCGCGAGGTGCTTGGCGACGATGCCCTCGTACGAGGTGGCCACCGTCATCCCGCCGAACTCCTCGACCCCGGCGGCCGTGCCCGGCTTGGTCGCGTACCGGAAGGTGGAGCGCGCGAAGCCGAGCGGAAGGATCTCCTCCGCGTTCGCGCCGGAGTCCAGCAGCAGATCGCGTCCGGTGATGCCGATGTCGAGCCGGCCGGAACTCACATAGATCGCGATGTCGCGGGGACGGAGGTAGAAGAACTCGACCTGGTTGTCCGGGTCGACCAGGACGAGTTCCTTCGACTCCTTGCGCTGCTGGTACCCGGCCTCATGGAGCATCGCCGACGCAGGCCCGGACAGTGAACCCTTGTTGGGGACGGCGATGCGCAGCATGAGGACGGCTTCCTTTGTACGAGGGGAGTGTGCGGGAGGTACGAGGACGGTGCCGGCCGGGAACGCCCGGCTCAGAGATGGGCGTAGACGTCGTCGAGGGAGATTCCGCGCGCGACCATCATCACCTGGACGTGGTAGAGGAGCTGTGAGATCTCCTCCGCGGCGGCTTCCTTGCCCTCGTACTCGGCGGCCATCCACACCTCGGCCGCCTCTTCGACGACCTTCTTGCCGATGGCATGGACGCCTTTGTCCACCAGCTCGGCGGTACGGGAGGTCGCGGGGTCGCCGGTGGCGGCCTTCTGCTGGAGCTCGGTGAAGAGCTCCTCGAACGTCTTCTTGGACATGGTGACTGTCACTTTACGCGGCCCGGCCGGGGGGTCAGCGCCAGGGTTCGGCGAGGCTGCGCAGGCCGGCCGCGGTCGCGACGGCGGCGGTGACCGCCTCATGGCCCTTGTCCTCGTGCGAGCCCTCCAGACCGGCCCTGTCCAGCGCCTGTTCCTCGGTGTCGCAGGTCAGTACGCCGAAGCCGACCGGCACTCCGGTGTCGACCGAGACCTGGGTGAGCCCCTGGGTGACGCCCTGGCACACATAGTCGAAGTGGGGGGTGCCGCCGCGGATGACGACGCCGAGGGCGACGACCGCGTCGTAACCGCGCCCGGCCAGCGCCTTGGCGGCGACCGGAAGTTCGAAGCTGCCGGGGACACGCAGCAGGGTCGGCTCGTCGATGCCGAGTTCCCCGAGGGCGCGCAGAGCGCCGTCGACGAGACCGTCCATGATCTTCTCGTGCCACTGTGCCGCGATCACCGCGACCCGGAGGTCTTCGCAGTTCTCCACACTCAGTTCGGGTGCGCCCTTGCCGCTCACGTCTCTCCTTGTAGCTGTTCTCGTTGTCGGTCAGGCTTTTACCGACCGAAGGCTGTTACCGGCTGCCGCCGTAATCGGCTGCCGCTGATACCGATTGCCGCTGTCACTGGTTGCCGCAGGCGGACGCGCCCGCCGCAGGGTCCAGCCACGGCAGGTCGTGGCCCATCCGGTCGCGCTTGGTGCGCAGATAGCGGAGGTTGTGCTCGCCCGCCTGGACGGGCATCGGCTCGCGCCCGGTGACCCGGAGCCCGTGCCGTACCAGCGCGGCCGTCTTGTCGGGGTTGTTGGTCATCAGGCGGAGGCTGTGGACGCCGAGGTCGTCGAGGATCCGCGCGCCCGCCGCGTAGTCGCGGGCGTCGGCGGGCAGACCGAGTTCCAGATTGGCGTCGAGGGTGTCGTGACCGCGCTCCTGGAGTTCGTACGCGCGCAGCTTGGACAGCAGCCCGATGCCCCGGCCCTCGTGTCCGCGCAGATAGACGACGACACCGCGCCCGGTCTCCGCGACGCGCTCCATGGAGGCCTGGAGCTGGGGTCCGCAGTCGCAGCGCAGCGAGGCGAAGATATCGCCGGTGAGGCACTCCGAGTGGACCCGTACGAGTACGTCCTCGCCGTCGCCGATCTCCCCGTGGACGAGCGCGACATGCTCGACGCCGTCGGCCGTGGAGCGGTAGCCGTACGCCCTGAACTCGCCGAAGGCGGTGGGCAGCCGGACCTCGGCCTCACGGCGCACATCCGGCTCGGAGGCGCGGCGGTAGGCGATCAGGTCCTCGATCGAGATGATCGTCAGGCCGTGCTTGCGCGCGAACGGGATCAGCTCGGGCAGCCGCAGCATCACCCCGTCCTCACCTGCGATCTCCACGATCGCCCCGGCCGGACGCAGCCCCGCGAGCCTGGCCAGATCGACGGCCGCCTCGGTGTGCCCGTTCCGTACGAGCACTCCGCCGGGCTTGGCGCGGAGCGGGAAGACATGGCCCGGCCGGACGAAGTCACCGGGCTCCGCGTCGCCCGCGGCCAGCAGCCGCAGGGTGGTGGAGCGGTCGGCGGCGGAGATTCCGGTGGTCACGCCATGGGCGGGCGCCGCGTCGACGGAGACCGTGAAGGCCGTGCGCATCGACTCGGTGTTGTGGTCGACCATCTGGGGCAGTTGGAGCCGGTCCAGCTCGGCGCCCTCCATCGGGGCGCAGATCAGTCCGCGGCACTCGCTCATCATGAAGGCGACGATCCCGGGGGTGGCCATCTCGGCGGCGATGACGAGGTCGCCCTCGTTCTCGCGGTCCTCGTCGTCCACGACCACGACGGGCCGGCCGGCCGCGATGTCGGCGATGGCCTGCTCGACGGGGTCGAGGGAGAGGTCCACGGCGGTGTCCGCCGAGTACCAGGTGATGTCCGGGGCGGCGGTGGGCGAGACGGACGATGTCATGCTGCTGCTCCTTCCAGGGACGGTGCGGTGGCGCGGGAGCGCAGCCACCAGTCGCGCATTCCCCAGAGGACGAGGACGAGGTAGATCAGATAGACGAAGCCGGAGAAGGCGAGTCCGCTGCTGAACGCGAGCGGTACGCCGACGATGTCGACGAGCAGCCAGGCGAACCAGAACTCGACCAGTCCGCGCGCCTGGGCGACCATCGCGGCGAGGGTGCCGACGAAGATGTACGCGTCGGGCCAGGGGTTCCAGGACAGTTCGGGCACGGCGACGAACAGCCCGCCGACGGCCAGGGTGCCCACCGCCGTACCGCCGAGGAGCACTCCGCGCTCGGGCCAGCTCGCGAACCTTACGGCGATCGAGCCGTCCTGGGCCTGCCTGCTGCCGCGCTGCCACTGGCGCCAGCCCCACAGCGCGACCCCGATGACCAGGAGCTGCTTGCCGACGCCCCCGCTGAGCTGGGCGGAGGCATAGGCGCCGACGAGGATGGCGCCGGACAGCAACTGGGCGGGCCAGGTCCAGATCGAACGCCGCCAGCCGAGCGCGAGCGCGGCCAGCCCGATGGTGTTGCCGATCATGTCGGACCAGAGGATGTGCTGGCCGACGGCGGTGAAGGCCTCACCGTTCAGCCATGACAGGGCGCTCACAGGACGGGCTCCCCGGTTCCCGTACCGGCGTCGTCGGCGGATGCGACGCCGCCAGTGGATCCCGCTCCGAGCAGCCGCTCGACGTACTTCGCGATCACGTCGACTTCGAGGTTGACCGGGTCCCCGGGGCCCTTGATTCCGAGGGTCGTCAGCGCCAGGGTGGTGGGGATCAGGCTGATGGTGAAGTAGTCGGGCCCCGCGTCGACCACCGTGAGGCTGACGCCGTCGACGGTGATCGAGCCCTTCTCCACGACATAGCGGGTCAGTTGGGCGGGCAGCGAGACCTTGACGATCTCCCAGTGCTCGGACGTCTTGCGCTCGACGACGGTGCCGGTGCCGTCCACATGGCCCTGGACGATATGCCCGCCGAGCCGGCCGCCGACCGCCATGGGCCGCTCCAGATTGACCCGGGAGCCCGGCTCCAGCGCGCCGAGGCTGGAGCGGTTGAGTGTCTCGGCCATCACATCCGCGGTGAACTCGCCGTCGCCGAGGTCCACGACCGTGAGGCAGACGCCGTTGACCGCGATCGAGTCGCCGTGCTTGGCGTCCTCGGTGACGACGGGTCCGCGGAGGCGGAAGCGTGAGGAGTCGCCGAGGTTCTCGACGGCAGTGACCTCACCCAGTTCTTCGACGATTCCGGTGAACACTCAACGCTCCTTCGTGGTGGTGGCTGATACGGGCACGGACGCGGCTCCGGCGGGTACGGGCGCGGGCGCCGCGGCTGCGGCGGCTTCCGGGACGGCGGTGATCCGCAGATCAGCGCCGATCCGTACGGTCTCCGTCATCCGCAGTCGCAACGCCCCGGCGAGGGTGGTGATTCCGGCGTCCGCGAGGGCGGCGGGGCCCGCGCCGAGCAGGACGGGCGCGAGATACGCGACGACCTTGTCGACGGCTCCGGCGGCGACGAAGGAGCCGGCCAGGACCGGGCCGCCTTCGAGGAGTACGGAGCGGACGCCGCGCTCGTACAGCGCGGCCAGCAGGGCCGGGATGTCCAGACCGCGGCCGGCCCTGGGCAGCCGTACGACATCGGTGAGATGGCCGCGCCCGCTCAGGTCGGCGTCCTCGGCCACGGCGATCAGGGTGGGCGCGCCGCCGTCCAGGATCCGGGCGCCGGGCCGTACGGCGGTGGCCTCGGTGTCGGCCACCACACGCAGCGGCTGTACGGCGCCCTCGACGCCCCGTACCGCGAGATGCGGATCGTCGGTGCGCGCGGTGCCGGAGCCGACGACGACCGCGTCCGCCTCGGCGCGCAGCCGGTGGACATCGGCGCGGGCCTCGGCGGAGGTGATCCAGCGGCTGGTGGAGTCGGCGGCGGCGATCCGGCCGTCGAGGGTGGCCGCGTACTTCCACAGGACATGGGGGCGGCCCCGCCGGACGGAGGTGAGCCAGGCGGTGTTGCCCTCCTCGGCCTCCGCCGCGAACAGCCCCTGTTCGACGGTGACTCCGGCCGCGCGCAGGGTGTCCGCGCCGCCGGTTGCCTTGGGGTTGGGGTCGGCGACCGCGTAACTGACCCGGGCGACACCGGCCTCGACGAGCGCGCGGGAGCAGGGTCCGGTACGGCCGGTGTGGTCGCAGGGTTCGAGCGTGACGTACGCCGTGCCGCCCCGGGCCCGTTCGCCGGCGGCGCGCAGGGCGTGGATCTCGGCGTGCGGCCCGCCGGCGCGACGGTGGAATCCCTCGCCCACGAGATGTCCCGCGGCGTCGAGGATCACGCATCCGACGACCGGGTTGGGGCTGGTCGATCCGAGTCCGCGGGCGGCCAGCGCGATGGCGCGGCGCATGGCGTCCGCGTCGGTCACGGTCTCGGCCTGGGTGGCCACCGGGTCCTCCTGCCTCTTCGGGCACGGACTCCGGGGCCTGTCGATGACGACAGAGAAGCGGGAACGCACACGGGGACGCCGAGGCCGAAGAAACGGATCGTCCGAGGACGACCCATCGACGGCGGCGTACCGGTGACGGCCCGCCGCGCACTGCCTCCCATCCGGACTTTCACCGTCGGTCCAGGAATTTCACCTGGTCAACCGGCCGCTGGCTGCGGACGGGTCGCGGACTGTAACCGCCGGTTCGGAATTGCACCGACCCCGGAGTGCGCTGCTTCTGGTACCCGACCAGTGTGCCACGCCTGATCGTCGGCCATCCGGGTGATATCTGTGGGCTGGCTCACACGCCGCCGTCTGGGGTTCAGGGCGCGAAGAGGTCGTCCTGGGCGGCGTCGCGGGCCGTCAGCAGGGCGCCGCGCAGGACGGCCGTACCGCCGAGCGCCCCGGCCCTGACCTCCGTACGCAGCGGTGACATCGCGGCCAGCCGCTCCTCGACCCGCGCGGCCAGTGCCGCGCCGCCCGCGTGGCCGACCTCGCCCGCGAGGACGATCCAGCCGGGGTCCAGCACCGCGCTGACCGCAGCCGCGCCGATGGCCAGCCGGTCGGCGAGCACCCGCAGAAACGCGTCGGCGGAGCTGTCGCCCGGTGCCGCCACGGCGGCGCGCACAAGCGCGGCGGCAGGCGGTTCCTGGGGCGCGGCGACCGCCGAGATGCCGTGTTTCTCGGCGAGTTCGGCGATGCCCGCCGAGCCCGCGAGGGTGTGGAAGCCGCCGTCGCAGCCGAGAGCGGAGGGGAGCTGCGAGGTGCCGGGCACGGGCAGGAAGCCGATCTCGCCCGCACCGCCCGACGCGCCGCGGCGCAGCTTGCCGTCGAGCATGACGGCCGCGCCGACGCCATGGCCGAGCCAGAGCAGGACGAAGGTGTCCTGGCCGCGGGCCGCGCCGAGGCGCTGTTCCGCGAGTGCGGCGAGATTGGTCTCGTTCTCCACCAGGACGGTGGCGGGCAGCCGCTCGTGGAGGGCGGCGACGAGCCTTCGGTGCCAGGCGGGCAGACCGCTGGTGACCCGGAGTTGGCCCGCGACCGGATCGACCAGACCGGGGGCACCGATCCCGACGCTGTGCAGCCGTACCGCGCCGGCTTCCTCGGCCGTACGTTCCAGCAGGGCCGCGGCCTGTTCGACGGCGGCTTCGGTGGCCGTGTCGCTGCCGATGGGCAGGACGGCCTCGGCGAGGGTCGCGCCCAGCAGGTCCGCGACGACGACGGAGACGCTGTGGGTCCGTACGTCCAGCGCGGCGAGATGCGCGAGGTCCGCGACGATTCCGTACAGCCGGGCGTTGGGTCCGCGTCGCCGGTCGCCGGTCTCCCCGACGACCTGCACCAGCCCCGAGCCCTGGAGCCGTTCCACCAGATCCGCGACGGTGGGGCGGGAGAGTCCGGTCAGCGTCTTGAGCTGCCCTGCCGTCAACGGGCCTTCCTGCTGGAGGAATCGCAGGGCGAGGCGGTCGTTGATGGCCCGGGCGGTTCTCGGGGATGCGGCCATGCCGGAATCCTTCCAGATCGCTGGACCCTGATTGTGTTTTTATCAGGCAGGGTTCCTGATAGTTTACTCCGGCACCACGGAAGGGTGCGTGCGCGGTGCGTCGGAGGACGGCACCTCACAGGGGAGGGTGGAACAGGATGTCGAGCAGAACGGTCGAAACGGTCTACGACAGAGACAGACTGCGGCGCGCCAGGATCGCCGTCGCCGCCGTCTTCTGTGTGCACGGAGCGGTCACCGGCAGCTTCGCCACCCGGATTCCCTGGATCCAGGACCACGCCGGGGTCAGTGCGGGGCAGCTCGGTCTCGCGCTCGCCTTCCCGGCGATCGGCGCGTCGGTCGCGATGCCGCTGGCCGGTACGGTCAGCCACCGATTCGGAGCACGGACCGCGCTGCGCGGGCTGCTCGCGCTGTGGACCCTGGCGCTGACCCTGCCGGCGCTGTCGCCGAATCTGGTGACCCTGTGTCTCACGCTGTTCGTGTACGGCGCGACGGCGGGCATGTCGGACGTCGCGATGAACGCGCTGGGGGTGGAGGTCGAGAACCGGCTCGACAAGTCGATCATGTCCGGCCTGCACGGCATGTGGAGTACGGGCGCGCTGATCGGCTCGGCCGCCGGTACGCTCGCCGCGCATCTCGGCGGCGACGCGCGGCTGCACCATGTGCTCGCGGCGGGCGTCCTCACACTGCTGGGGCTGATCGCGTGCCAGGGCGTGCTGGACCTGCGCAGCGCGCCCGACGAGGAGCCGCCGCCGCGGTTCGCGCTGCCGCCGAGGTCCGCGCTGCTCATCGGGGCGGTCGGGTTCTGCGCGGTGTTCGCGGAGGGGGCGAGCCTGGACTGGTCGGCGGTGTACCTCCGGGACGTGCTCGACACCTCGCCCGGTCTCGCCGCCGCCTCGACCACGGCCTTCGCCCTGACCATGGCGGTGGCACGGCTCGCGGGCGACAAGGTGATCGACCGGTTCGGCGCGGTACGGACGGTCAGGACGGGCGGCGTCCTGGCGGCTGCGGGCGGCCTCCTGGTCGTCGTCGCGCCCCATCCGGCGCTCGCGATGGGCGGGTTCGGGCTGCTGGGGCTCGGCGTGTCGGTGGTCGTCCCGCTGGCCTTCGCGGCGGCGGGCCGCTCGGGGCCGAACCCGAGCCAGGCGATCGCGGGTGTCGCCACGATCACCTACACATCGGGCCTGATCGCCCCGTCGGCGATAGGCGCGGTGGCGGACGCGACGTCGCTGGTGGTGTCGTTCGGCCTGGTGACGCTGCTGGCGTGCGGCCTGATGGTGGGAGCGGGGGTGCTCCGGACGGGCGACCGCCGGGGACCGGCGACAGCCACGGCGGCGCCGGAAGCGTAAGGGATACCGGGTCCGTCCGGTGCCCGGTTCGTCCTCGATCGCCGGACGGGCTCGATCGTGCCGCCCGGCACGCGGGGGCGGGGCGCGCCTCGCGGCGCGGACTTGTGGGTGGCACGGAGCCCGGGGGCCTCCGCCCAGCAAAACAAGCCCGTCCGGCGTTTGAGGACGGAACCGTCCGCCCCGGCGTCGGGGACACACCCGGTTCGGGCACACACTCAAGCCCGTCCGGCGATTGAGGACAACAAGCTCAGCCCGCGATCGGGTCCCGTTGCTCCGCCGCCGCCCGCGCCCCCGGCCGTCCCGGACCGGGTCCGGCCCGTGCCCTACGGTGGATCATCTCACCGTCCGCACGAAGGAGTGCACGCATGCCGGTCGAACTCGGCCTCGGTCTTCCGCAGATGAAGCAGTACGACATCGGCCGCGATGTGGCCACCGTGGCGCGGGCCGCGGAGGAGGCCGGATACGCGAGTCTGTGGGTCTTCGAGCGCGTTCTCTTCCCCGAGCCCGCGACCCAGGGCCTCTACGGCATCCCCGGGCTCCCCTGGCCCGACCACTACCGCAGCGTCGCCGACCCGCTGGTCACACTGACCCTGGCCGCGGCCGCCACGGAGCGGGCCAGGCTCGGCACCAGCGTGCTGGTCGCGCCGCTGCACGTACCGTTCCAGCTCGCCCGTTCGCTCGCCTCGCTCGACGCGGCGAGCGGCGGCCGGGTGGTCGCGGGACTCGGCACGGGCTGGTCGCTCGACGAGTACGCGGCCGCCGCCGTCGCCCCGTTCGAGAAGCGCGGCGCCGTCCTGGACGAGCTGCTGGACGTGTGCGCGGCCGTCTGGGGGCCGGACCCCGTCTCGTACGAGGGCGAGCTGACCACCATCGCCCCGTCCGAGGTCGGCCCCAAGCCGGCCCGTCCCATCCCGGTCTACCTCCCCGCGAACAGCCCGCGTGCCACCCGCCGGCTCGTGGAGCGCGCGGACGGCTGGATGCCCGTCGCCATGGGCGTCGCCCAGCTCGCCGAGCAGTGGGAGAAGGTACGGGAGGCCGCCGACGCGAGCGGCCGTGAGCGCCCGCTCGCGGTCTGCGCCCGCGTCAACGTGCAGCACAGCGCCAAGCCGCACGAGGGCGAGGGCCGCCGCCCCTTCCAGGGCAGCGTGGCGCAGATCGTCGAGGACCTGGCGGCGCACGCCGAGACCGGTGTGCCGGAGTTCCTGCTGGACCTCCAGACCACCGCGCGCGACGCGGCCGAACTGTCCGACATCGCAGCCGAGGTGTACGTGGCGGCACGCGCCGCCGGAGTCTGACCGCTGCGGAGGGCGGGTCCCCGTACGGGCCCGCGTACGGGCCCGCCCCCTCAGTCCTCAGGCAGTTCCACCGGCGCGATCTCGTCGTACACGTCACCCGGCCCGGGGTTCCCGCCGTCCGTCGCGCCGCCGAAGTGGTTCATCACTCCCCACACCGCGTTGAGCGCGGTCTGTACCGCGCCCTCGGCCCACCCTGCCGTCCACGAGATGTCGTCGCCCGCCAGGAAGATCCCGCGCTTGTCCGCCGGGAGCCGGTCCTGCATGAAGTGCGTGAAGAGCCGCCGCTGATAGCGGTAGTGACCGGGCAGGTTCGCCTTGAACGCGCCCATGAAATACGGCTCGTTCTCCCAGGACACCGTCACCGGACTGCCGATGATGTGGCGGCGGATGTCCACCCCCGGATAGATCTCGCGCAGCGAGTTGAGCATCACCTCCATCCGCTCCCCCGCCGAGAGCGGCAGCCATTTGAGGCTGTCGTCGCACCATGTGTACGAGAGGCAGATCACCGCGGGCCGGTCCGGGCCGTTGTCCAGCAGATAGGTGCCCCGGGTCATCCGGTCGGTGAGCGTCATCGACATCGTGTCGCGCCCGGTCCGCTCGTCCTTGTCCAGCCAGAACGGCCGGTCCACCGGCACGAACAGCTTCGACGACTCCATGTAGTGGGTGCGTTCCATCGCCGTCCAGTGGTCGATCGGGAAGAGCGACTCGTCACAGGCGATCTTGGACAGCAGCAGCCAGGACTGGGCGGTGAAGACCGCCGCGCGGTAGGTACGGATACGGCCGGAGGCGTCCGTGACGGTGATCCGGTCGCCGGCCGTGCGGTGCAGCCGTACCACCGCGGGCAGCGGCTCACCGCCGTGCAGCGACTCCAGCGAGGTCCCGGCCGGCCAGTGGGTGATCTTCGCTGGCTCATGTGCCCAGAGCCGCAGCGGCAGTTGCTGGCTGCCGCCGACGATCGAGCGGTGGTGGTCGTCGGCCTCGGTGTAGACGACCCGCAGGATCTCCAGGATGGAGTTGGGGAAGTCGGTGTCCCAGCCGCCCGTACCGAAGCCGACCTGCCCGAAGATCTCCCGGTGGCGGAAGGACGCGAAGGCCGGGGAGTCACAGAGGAAGCCGTAGAAGGTCTGGTTGTCGAGCTTCTCGACGAGCCGCGCCCAGATCCCCCGTACGCGCGGCACATCGCGCTCACGCAGGGCGCGGTTCATCGCGGAGAAGTCGGCGCCCTCCTCCAGACAGGCGTTCCAGGCGGCCATCACATCGCGGTAGACCTGCGGCAGATCGTCGATCGTCCGGGCGTAGTGGGACTCGCCCTTGAGGTCGACGACCGTCGAAGGGGTCGTGGCGGACAGGGGGTTGGGGAACGGCCGGGTCTCCAGGCCCACCAGATCGATGTAGTGGCGGAGCGCGGTGGACGAGGGCGGGAAGCGCATGGCGCCCATCTCGGCGGTCAGCCCGGGGTCGCAGCCCTCGAAACCGACCGTACGGAGCCGGCCGCCGATCCGGTCCGCCTCGTACACCACGGGCTTGAGGCCCATCTTCATCAGCTCGTACGCCGTGACGATCCCGGAGAGCCCGCCGCCGATGACGGCGACCTCGGCGCCGTGCTCGGTCGCGGGGATCTGGCCGAGCCCGGCGGGATGCGCCAGGAAGTCGTCGTACGCGTACGGGAAGTCCGGCCCGGACATGGTGATCGGCGGCTGCTCGCCGGTGTGCGGGACGGCGGTGGGCACCGTGGACGTCATGGGGTACGGGCTCCTTGCGGTGGTACGGCGGAACAGGCCGAGCGGGGTGGCGGGGCGGTCAGCGGAGTGAGGTGTACAGGCCGGGGCGGCGGTCGCGCAGATACGGATTGGCCGCGCGCGAGGCGTCCAGCAGCCCCCGGTCCACATCGCCGACGACCAGTTCCTCGCCGCGTCCGGCGCGCGCCACGGCGGAGCCGTCGGGCCCGGCGAGACAGCTCAGCCCGGTGAACTCGAACTCGCCCTCCTCGCCGGTCCTGTTGGCGTACGCGACATACACCTGGCTCTCGAAGGCCCGTACCGGCACCAGGGATTCGGTGACGAATTCGTACGGACGCATCAGCGCGGTCGGCACGAGCAGCAGATCGGTGCCGGCGAGCGCGTGCGCCCGGACGCTCTCCGGGAACTCGACGTCGTAACAGATCACGATCCCCAGCCGCAGCCCCGCCAACTCGGCCTGGACGACGGGCTGCTCCCCCGGTGCGAACCACTTCTGCTCGAAAGGGCCGAAGAGATGCGTCTTGCGGTAGTTGGCGAGCCGCGCGCCGTCGGGGCCGATCAACTGCGCGGCATTGAAGATCCGTTCGCCCGTCCCGCCGGATTCCCGCTCCGGATAGCCGTAGAGCACCGCGAGTCCGTGCCGTACGGCGATCTCCGCCACGGCCGTGGCCGCCGGGCCGCCGGCGGGCTCGGCCAGCCGGGGCACCTCGTCACCGATGGCGTAGCCGGTCAGGAACATCTCGGGGCAGACCAGCAGCCCGGCCCCGGCGTCCGCGGCGCGGCCCGCCGCCGCGTCGAGAGCCGACAGATTCCCGGCGACGGAGCCCGGCCGGCCGGAGGTCTGGAGCAGGGCGGTGCGCAGCGACGGCATGGGTGACCTCGGACGGTACGAAGGGGGCTGCCCCGGATCGCGGGGTTCGCACCGACGGTACGGTCCGGCCGGTGCCCCGTACAAGACACGACCGTTGCGCGCCCGCCGTCGATCCATTGCGTGATCGGCGGCCCGCCCGGCGATTCATTGCGCGGCCCTGTGCCGGCGGGGCCGCGCCGGGCCGCCAGGACGTGTCCGATGCGGCCTACGGTCGGTCCGGCGGGCCCGAGGAGTAGCGCCTGAGCAGCGGCGACAGTACGAGCACCGACTTCGTACGCTCCACATAGGGCTGGCCCGCGATCCGTTCGAGCACCTGCTCGAAGTGCCGCATATCGGCCGCGAAGACCTGGGCGATCGCGTCCGCGTCCCCGGTGACGGTGGACGCGGCGACCACCTCGGGCAGCCGTTCCAGGCCCCGGTGGATGGCCTCGGGCGAGGTGTTGCGGCGGCAGTAGATCTCGATGAAGCCCTCGGTGTGCCAGCCCAGCGCCGCCGGGTCCACCCGTACCGTGAAGCCGGTGATCGCTCCCCCGGCCCGCAGCCGGTCGACCCGCCGCTTCACCGCGGGGGCGGACAGGCCGACGAGCGAGCCGATGTCGGCGTAGGAGCGGCGGGCGTCCTCGGCGAGGGCGTGGACGATGCGTTCGTCGAGATCATTGAGTCGCACGGCTGGTGGTTCACTTCTCTGCGATGACCGGTCGGGCACGGCGGGGCCAGGCCCTGTCCGTACGGGAAGTAGAACACGGCCCCGGCCGTCCTCGGACGCGCCAGGGGCGTCCGTGGCCTGGGGCATGTCCGCGGCGTCGTCCGGCCCGGTCCGGCTCGTGCAGATGCCGGAGGGGGCGTACCGCCACAGCGGTACGCCCCCTCCGTACGGCACCGTGCTCCGGCGCCCGGCCGCTCACTCCACCGCGAGCAGCCCCTCCCGGAGCCGTCCGGTGATTCTGGCCAGCAGCCGGGACACATGCATCTGGGACACCCCCAGCTCCGCGCCGATCTCCGACTGGGTCATCTCGTCGCCGAAGCGCATCCGCAGGATCCGCCGTTCCCGCTCGTCCAGATCTTCGAGGAGCGGCTTGAGCGCCTGGACGTTCTCCGCCGTCTCCAGACTCGCGTCGGGCCCGCCGAGCCGGTCCGAGAGCGGCACCGGGACCCCGGCCGCGTCGTCCGCGGGCAGGTCGATCGAGCCTGCCGTATAACCGTTGCCCGCGACGACGCCCTCGATGACCTCCTCCTCGTCCAGCCCGAGATGCCCGGCCAGTTCGGCCGTGGTCGGCGCGTGGTCGAGCCGCTGGGACAGTTCGTCGGTCGCCTTGGCCAGGTCGATCCGCAGCTCCTGGAGCCGGCGCGGCACATGGACGGCCCAACTCGTGTCCCGGAAGAAGCGCTTGATCTCGCCGACGATGTACGGCACGGCGAAGGTCGCGAACTCCACCTCGCGGCTCAGCTCGAACCGGTCGATCGCCTTGATCAGCCCGATCGTGCCGACCTGGACGATGTCCTCCATCTGGTCCGAGCGGTTCCGGAAGCGGGTGGCCGCGTACCGGACCAGCGCCAGGTTCATCTCGATCAGGGTGTTGCGTACGTACTGGTACTCGGGGGTGCCCTCGGTCAGCTCGCCGAGCCGGGCGAAGAAGAGCTTCGAGATCTCCCGAGCATCCTTGGGCGCCACGTCCGCCGGGCACTCCACATACGGCAGGTCCAGCTCCGCCGCCTCCGCGTGCTGCTGGCTCACATACCGTGCGCTGTCGGTCGGGACCGTCCTCGCCATGGACACTTCGTCCTCCCCTGCTCCGTCGTCAGTGCAGAGCGCGCGTACCCGCTCTCATCCCTCCCATGCCCACCACCCCGGCCCCCGCCGACACTTCTCCATGCTTCCTCCACAATTCCTCCGCCGGCGGCGCTCAGCTCCAACTGGCGTGCAGGGGCTGCCCCTCGGCGTATCCGGCGGCGCTCTGGACGCCGACGACCGCCTTGTGCGCGAACTCCTCCAGGGAGCTGGCCCCGGCGTACGTGCAGGACGAGCGGACCCCCGCGATGATCGAGTCGATCAGGTCCTCGACACCGGGGCGGGACGGGTCGAGGAACATCCGGGAGGTCGAGATGCCCTCCTCGAACAGCCCCTTGCGGGCCCGGTCGTACGCCGACTCCTCGCTCGTACGGTTCCTCACGGCGCGGGCCGAGGCCATGCCGAAGGACTCCTTGTAGAGCCGTCCGTCGGCGGCCTGCTGAAGGTCTCCGGGCGACTCGTACGTACCGGCGAACCAGGAGCCGATCATGACGTTCGAGGCGCCCGCGGCGAGCGCCATGGCCACATCGCGCGGGTGGCGGACCCCGCCGTCGGCCCATACGTGCCTGCCGGACTTCCTCGCCTCGGCCGCGCACTCCCTGACCGCGGAGAACTGCGGCCTGCCGACCCCGGTCATCATCCGGGTGGTGCACATCGCGCCCGGCCCGACACCGACCTTGATGATGTCCGCGCCTGCCTCGATCAGGTCGCGTACGCCCTCGGCAGACACGACATTGCCCGCGACGAGCGGCACCTTCGGGTCGAGCGCGCGGACCGCCCCGACCGTGGCGATCATGGATTCCTGGTGGCCGTGGGCGGTGTCGACGACGAGCGTGTCCACGCCCGCGGCGAGAAGCTGCGCAGCCTTGCCCGGGACATCGCCGTTGATACCGACGGCGGCGGCGATCCGCAGCTTGCCGCCGGCGTCGGTGGCGGGCGTGTAGAGGGTCGCACGCAGCGCGCCCTTGCGGGTCAGAATGCCGACCAGCCGCCCGTCCGCGTCGACGGCGGGGGCGAGCTTGCGGTTGGCGTTGTCGAGGGTGTTGAACGCCTCGCGCGGGTCCACGTCCGCGGCGATCAGCAGCAGGTCCTTCGACATGACCTCGGAGAGCTGGGTGAAGCGGTCGACACCGGTCAGGTCGTGATCGGTGACGATCCCGACCGGCCGGTGTGCGCCGTCCACGACCACACCCGCGCCGTGCGCGCGCTTGGGCAGCAGGGACAGCGCGTCACCGACGGTCTGGGCGGGGGTCAGCACGATCGGGGTGTCGAGGACGAGATGGCGCGTCTTGACCCAGGAGATGACCTCGGTGACGACCTCGATCGGGATGTCCTGCGGGATCACGACGAGGCCGCCGCGCCGGGCGACGGTCTCGGCCATCCTGCGGCCCGCGATCGCGGTCATATTGGCGACGACGAGCGGAATGGTGGTGCCCGTACCGTCCGGCGAGGAAAGGTCCACGCCCTGCCGGGAGCCGACAGCCGAACGGCTCGGCACCATGAACACGTCGTCGTACGTCAGATCGTAGGGAACCGGAGCACTCTCCACATGGCGGCCGGTACCCGGCTCAAGGAAACGCATAGGTCTCACATTTTCCCGCGGAACGGCGCAGGCCGCTTCCCGCTTCCGCGCCCGGTGGCGCTCGTCGGCACCCGGGGCGGCGGCCTCGCCGTGCGCCCCGTCACGCAGCAAAACGCCCCCGTGGTCGTCTGCTCCTCCGAGGAGGCGGTACGGGGGCTCCGAGGCCAGGAAGCGGAATCGAACCTGCCTTACCCCAGGAGCTTACCGTGCGCCCCTCACGACCCACACGACGCGGTCATTCGCCCCGTACCGGGCGCCCCGCGGCCCGAACGGCACGGCCGGCCGCCCCGTTCGTGATCGTCCTGCCGTGCTTGCCCCTTACGCGGCCGTCCTGTACGCGGCCGTGCCTTGCGCGTCGTACGCGGCGGTCCCCGTACGCGCGGTCACTCGTCCGGGTCGCACCGCTCCAGCGCGGGACGCGGCGCCGGCTCGAACTCCGTCAGCAGATAGTCCGCCGCGGCAGTGTCCGTGACCAGACTGGTGACCAGCCCGGACCTGAGGACCGCCCCGATCGCCTCGCCCTTGCGCAGTCCGCCCGCGATCGCCACGACCTCCGGGATACGGCGCAGCCGCTCGGCCTCGACCGTGATGCACCGCTCGCCCAGGTCCCGGCCGACCCGGCGGCCCTCCGCGTCGAAGAGATGCGCGGACATCTCGGCGGCGACACCGAGCGAGGCGTAGTGGGACCGCTCCTCGTCGGTGAGCATGTCGTGCACCGTGGAGATACCCGCCTCCCACGAGCCGATGGAGACGGCGGCGACCGTGACCTTGTCGAAGTACTCGAAGGCCCGCGCGATACCGGTCTGGCTGCGCAGCGCGGCGGCGGTCGCCGTGTCGGGCAGCAGCATCGGGGCGTAGATGGGGTGTGCCTCGCCGCCGGACACCTGGGCCGCACGCCGTACCGCCTCGACCGAGCCGCGCTCGGCGGTCCCCGCGTCGTACACACCGGTGAGCTGGACGACCGTACAGGGCGGCAGCCGGTCGAGCGCCGCCGCCATATGGATGGTGGACCGGCCCCAGGCCAGCCCGAGCACATCGCCCTCGACGACCAGCTCGCCGAGCAGATCGGCGGCGACCTCGCCCAGGTTCTCCGGGTCGGGCGACTCGTCCGCGCCCTCCACGGGCGACTCGACGACCACCGCGTGCCGCAGTCCGTACCGTGCGCGCAGCGCGTCGGAGCGCTCCGCGTCCAGC
Organism: Streptomyces odonnellii; assembly: GCF_000981895.1. Lineage (GTDB taxonomy): Bacteria > Actinomycetota > Actinomycetes > Streptomycetales > Streptomycetaceae > Streptomyces > Streptomyces odonnellii. The sequence goes on from NZ_LATD01000194.1 coordinate 27,791, forward strand.
TCGGCGGGCACCCTGATCTCGATCCTCACGAGGTCGCGCTCCAGCGCCGTCTCCAGGACCCGCGCCACCTTGAACCGGCTGACGCCGAACTCCTCGGCGATCTGGATCTTGGACTTTCCCTCAAGGTAGAAGCGACGGGCCATGGCCGCCGCCTGCACCAGCTCCGCGGGTCCCATCCGCAGGGCGGACCGACCCGCCGACATTGCAGACACCGCGATCTCCTCACTGCTGTGCGCACTCTGGACTCGCTGTTCATCCTGTCAGATCCAGCGGTCCTTGATCGGCCCGAATAGGGCCCCGTTCATGTTCCCTTGGCTCAGTGGACGGCTGTGTCGCCGGCCGTTCTCCGGCTCATCGGCCGGCTCCGTGTCCGCACGCCCAGGACGCCGAGGCAGCGGCCTTGGCGGCCCGGTCGCGCAGGGCACGGACCGCCGCGGCCGGGTCGTCCGCTCCGTATACGGCGGAGCCCGCCACGAAGACATCGGCGCCGGCCTCGGCGCATCGCTCGATGGTGCTCTCCGAGACGCCGCCGTCGACCTGGAGCCACAGCTCCAGACCGTGCTTGGAGATCAGCTCCCGGCTGCGGCGGATCTTGGGCAGCATGATGTCCAGGAAGGCCTGGCCCCCGAAGCCCGGCTCCACGGTCATGATCAGCAGCATGTCCAGCTCGGGCAGCAGGTCCTCGTACGGCTCGACGGGCGTCGCGGGCTTGAGCGCCATGGAGGCCCGCGCCCCCTTCGCCCGGATCTCCCGCGCCAGCCGTACGGGGGCGGCGGCGGCCTCCACATGGAAGGTCACCGAGCCCGCGCCCGCCTCCACGTACTGGGGCGCCCAGCGGTCGGGGTCCTCGATCATCAGATGGCAGTCCAGCGGGGTGCCCGTGGCCCGGCCGAGCGCTTCGACCACCGGTACGCCCAGGGTCAGATTGGGCACGAAGTGGTTGTCCATGACGTCGACATGGAGCCAGTCGGCACCACGGACGGCGTCCGCCTCCTCGGCGAGGCGGGCGAAGTCTGCGGACAGGATGCTGGGGTTGATCTGGGCCATGTGCCAAGCCTGCCATGCTCCCGAGCGCTTCCCGACCGCCCTGTGGACAACTGCGCGAACAATGCCGAAGAGGACGGGCACAGTCCGCGCAAAACCGCGCGATTCAGCGGCGCCCGGCCGGTGGGGTGCGTGCCCGGCCCGTGCCCGTAGCCGTACGTGGGCGCGTGCGCTCGGGCCGTATGCGGGCGTCCGCTCAGGCCGTACGGCGCAGCAGGGCCAGATACATGGCGTCCGTGCCGTGCAGATGCGGCCAGAGCTGTACGTCGGGACCGTCGCCGAGCGCCGGTACGCCCGGCATCAGCGCCCTGGCGTCGATCCACTCCACCTGGACCGCCGGGCCCCCGCGCCCCTTGAGGACGTCCTCGACGACCGCCCTGGTCTCGGCGAGATGCGGCGAGCAGGTCGCGTACCCGACGACCCCGCCGATCCGTACGGCCTGAAGCGCCTCACGCAGCAGACCGCGCTGGAGCGGCGCGAAGTCGTCCAGGTCCTCCGGACGGCGCCGCCAGCGCGCCTCCGGCCTGCGCCGCAGTGCGCCGAGACCCGAGCAGGGGACATCGACGAGGACCCGGTCGAAGGAGCCGCGGACCCAGGGCGGGCGGGTGCCGTCGGCGGTGATGACCTGGTACGGGCCGGGGTTGCCGGCCAGCGCGCGCTCCACGAGGCGGGCCCGGTGCGGCTGCTTCTCGGCGGCGAGCAGGGACGCTCCGCGTTCGGCGGCCAGCGCCCCCAGCAGCGCCGCCTTGCCGCCGGGACCGGCGCAGCCGTCGAGCCAGCGGGCGTCGGGACCGTCCAGCGGCGCGTTGGCGAGGGCGATCGCGACGAGCTGGCTGCCCTCGTCCTGGACTCCGGCCCGGCCCTCCCGTACGGCGTCGAGCGCGCCCGGTTCGCCGCCCTCGCTGAGCCGTACCGCGTACGGCGACCAGCGGCCCGGCAGCCCGGCGTCCTCGCCCAGCGCCGCCGTCAGCTCCCCGGGGGTGGCGCGGCCCGGCCGGGCGACCAGGGTGACCTCCGGCCGTTCGTTGTCCGCTTCGAGCAGGTCCTCGATGCCCGCGCGGCCGCCGCCGAGCGCGTCCCAGAGCGCCGAGACCACCCATCGGGGGTGCGAGTGGACGACCGCGAGATGGTCCTCGGCGTCCTCGTCGTAGGGCGGGGCCACCTGCTCCAGCCAGGTGTCCAGATCGTTCTGGGCGATCTTCCGCAGCACGGCGTTGACGAACCTGGCACGCCCGTCGCCGAGCACCACCCGCGCCAGCTCCACACTCGCGGAGACCGCGGCATGGCTGGGGATCCGGGTGCCGAGGAGCTGGTGCGCGCCGAGCGCCAGCACATCGAGCACCGGCGGGTCGACCTCGCGCAGCGGCCGGTCGACACAGGCGGAGATGATCGCGTCGTAGGTGCCCTGGCGGCGGAGCGTCCCGTACACCAGCTCGGTGGCGAGGGCGGCGTCACGCGCCTCGAAGCCACTGTTCTCGCGTGCCTTCCTGAGCAGCGGGGGCAGTACGAGGTTCGCGTACGCGTCCCGCTCGTCGACGGCCCTGAGCGCCTCGAAGGCGAGGATCCGCACGGGATCCTTCTTGGGGCGGCGGTAGGGCTTGGCGGGACGGCGGGGGGCCTGCTGGTTCAAAGGTGCTCCGGGTGAGAGAAACCGATCTCTCCCAGCCTAGGGCCTCTCGTTTGGATCTTGCTGGGCTCGCGTGCCCGCTGTGACATCAGCCGCTGCCGCAGCGGACCGCGTCTCGCCGCGTTGTCGTCAGTCACCAGGGCTCCGCCATGGCTCCGTCCTCCGCCTTGCGATCCGCCCCCGTAGCCAGAACGGCACGGGAGGTAACCCCTCCACCAGACCCGCTCCCTGATCCAGCCAGATCCGAACGACAGACCCTAGGACGCCTCCGCGCCGAGCTGTTCGCCCGGGGCGATCCGTACTCCGCGGGCCCAGTCCGCCGCGCGCATCGGCTTCTTGCCCTGGGGCTGGACCCAGAGCAGCTCGAGATCGTGCGAACCGGTGCCCGCGTACACATGGTTCTTGCCAACGGCCAGCACCCCGGGCGCCAGTTCCGTACGGTCCGGCAGCAGCCCGAGCTGGATCAGCTTGAGCCGCTCACCGCGGAAGACCGTCCAGGCACCGGGCGCGGGGGTGCAGGCGCGGACGACGCGGTCGACGCGGAGGGCGGGCGCCGCCCAGTCCACCTGGGCGTCCTCGACGGTGATCTTGGGCGCGAGCGAGATGCCCTCTGCGGGCTGCGCCACCGGCTTGAGCGTGCCGTCCTCGATGCCGTCCATCGTCGCGACGAGCAGCCCCGCGCCCGCGAACGCGAGCCTGGTCAGCAGATCGCCACTGGTGTCGGTGGGCCGTACATGCTCGGTGAGCACCCCGTACACCGGCCCGGAGTCCAGCCCCTCCTCGATCTGGAAGGTGGCCGCGCCGGTCATCTCGTCCCCCGCCATGACCGCGTGCTGTACGGGCGCCGCGCCGCGCCAGGCCGGCAACAGCGAGAAGTGCAGATTCACCCACCCGTGGACCGGGACGTCGAGCGCGACCCTGGGCAGCAGCGCGCCGTACGCGACGACGGGGCAGCAGTCGGGCCCGATCTCCCGCAGCCGCGCCAGGAATTCCCCGTCCCGGGGCTTCGCCGGCTTGAGCACCTCGATGCCCGACTCCTCGGCGCGCTCGGCGACCGGGCTGGAGACGAGCCTGCGCCCGCGGCCCGACGGCGCGTCGGGCCGGGTGACGACGGCGACGACGTCATGCCGTTCCGAGGCGATGAGTGCGTCCAGGGCGGGTACGGCGACCTCGGGGGTGCCGGCGAAGACGAGCTTCATCGGTGGCTGACTGCCTCTCGTGCAGAAACGTGCGGTGACGAGCGACGCACCAGTCTATGGGCCGCGGCGGCAGGGGGCGTACGTCGGTGTGCGCGCCCCGCGCATATGCGCACACGCCCCTGGGGCGTGACCACAACGGCGGGTGGCGCGTTGTCAAGGGAGATTGACCAACGCGGGCCGCACCGGTGCGGCCCGGATCCTTTTCAACGCCGGTTCGAGAGGCTTGTTCATGGCCGACCACGCAACCCACGACGCACAAGCCCGTGCAAGTCTCCACCTGTTGGTGCGGGACATCGAGCGGGTCCGGCGGCAGGTGGACGCGCTGCGCACCCTCACCGCCCAGTTGGGCAATGTCTACCGCCCCCGTCGCTCCGGCCCGTCCACGGGCTTCGTCGTCTACGGCAGGGCCCCGGCGCCGACCGTCCGTCTCGCACAGGAGTTGCGGGACAGCGTCGAGACCCTGGTGACCGCGGCCGTGGACTTCGACCGCTCGCTGGGATTCTCGTGGGACGCGGTGGGCTCCGCGCTGGGGGTCACGAAGCAGGCGGTGCACCGCCGTTACGGTACGCGCCGGGCCGCGCAGCAGCCGGGCGCGGCCGAGACGGACCGTACGCAGGAGACCACCGCGGTGCCGACCGCCGTCACCGCCGTCACCGCGGTGCCCGCGGCGCGCTCGATGCCGCCCCAACCCGCGGCTGCCGCCCCGGTGCTGCGCGAAGATCCCCGGCCGTCGGCGTTCCCGGGGCCGCGGGGCGGCTGAGGGGGCTCGATGGCCGAGCGGCCGGGGGCGGGACGTCGAAGCCTGCAAATCGCGGCCGAGCCCCCGGCCTGGCGGCCGGGTCGGCGCGGGTGGCGGCCGGTTCGGCGCGGGTGGCGGCCGGGGTTAAGCCACGCAGTATTCGTTTCCCTCCGGATCCCGCATCACCCACCAGTGCCCGGCCGGCCCCTGGTCCACCTCGCGGACACGGCTCGCGCCCAATTCCACCAGCCGCGCCACCAGCTCGTCGCGCCCACCGGGCTCGCTGTGCACATCGAGGTGCAGCCGGTTCTTGCCGGTCTTGCCCTCGGGTACGTCCTGGAAGAGCAGCCGCCGACCGCGCCCGATACCGCTGATCTCGTCGAAGGGGTCATCGGGATGGCGGATCGCGGCATACCCGCGGAAGACCCTGCGCCCTCGGTGCTCGGTCACCGCTGCCTCGCCGAGCTGCCCGGCGCCCAGCAGGCGTTCGATCAGCGGGCTCGGGTCCTCCACCTCGTAACCCAGCGCCGCGGCCCAGAAGTCCGCGAGGACGGGTGCGTTCGTACTGTCGATGACCAGCTTCCAGCTCAGTGCCATGTAACCACTTATATTGGTTACATGGACGCTGCCGCAACCACCTCAGCAACCACTTCCACAGCCGCTTCCGCAGACGCTTCGCCGGCAAGGGGTTTGGCACTGCGCTCCGGTAGCGGCGCCGTCTTCCGGTTCGATCCCGGTGCGTTGTGTCTGGAGCTGCTGACCACCGGTGGTCCCGGCCCATACCGCCGGTACGAGGTGCTGCACGAGCCGGCCGATCTGGCGGAATGGGCGGACCGGTCGCGGCTGACACCGACACCCGCGCTGGAGATCTCCGACAGCGAGGTGGCGGACGCTCGGCGGCTGCGCGACGCGCTGTTCCGCCTGATCGTCGCGCACATGGCCGGCGAACCGCGCGAGCCGGAGCTGCTGCGGGTCATCAATGGAGCCGCCGCCCACCCGCCGCTGACGCCCGCCATCGGGCCGGGCGGAGAACGGCGGTGGACGGGCACCGCCACCGGCACCCATCTGCTCGCCGCGGTCGCCCGGGACGCCGTCGACCTGCTGACCGGGCCCTTCGCGCACCGTATCCGTACCTGCGCCTCCGACAACTGCCAGCTCGTGTACGTCGACACCTCGCGCCCGGGGCGGCGCCGCTGGTGCTCCATGGAGCACTGCGGCAACCTGCACAAGGTTCGGGCCCTGCGCGCCCGGACCTCCGAGGAAGCCCGCCCCTCCGAGGACGGCTGACCGGACGGCTGACCGCGATGCCCGGACGGCAGCGGGCGCGCAGGCGGCGATGGACAGGGCCGCCCACACGCAGGCGGCGGCCGATGGACAAGGTCGCCCATGAGAACGCCGGGGCCCGGCGCCGAAGCCGGCCTTCCCCGCGCGCCCGCCGTGTCAGCCGATGTCCGGCGGGTCGATCCGCACCCGTACGGGATCGCCGCCGCCCCGGGCCATGCGTGCCGCCTGCGCAGACTTCAGCGCGGACGCGAGAGCCGCGCCGCTCCCCGGGCGTACGCGCAGCAGTGCCCGCTCCCAGTGCTCCCCCGGCGGCGGGTCGCCAGGTCTGCGCGGCCTGCCCGGGTCGGCTGGCGGGAGCGGTACGGGGCCCAGCACCTCGGCGTCCGGCGGAAGTCCGGCCGTGGCCAGGGCGGCGAGGAACGTACCGACCGCCTCCGCGCGGCCCGACACCGCCGCCATCCGGGACACCGGCGGAAAGCCCAGCTCGGCCCGCTCGGCCAGTTCGCGCTGGGCGTGCCCCGCCGGGTCCCAGCGCACCAGCGCCTGCACCGGCCGCAGTGTGGGTTCGGCGACCACGACCACCGTGCCGCCCTCCTCCTGCCCGCGTACCAAGGAGCCCGCGTGCATCCAGCGCCGCAGGGCCTCCTCGCCCGCCCGCAGGTCCGGCCGTCCCAGCATCGCCCAGCCGTCCAGCAGCAGCGCGGCCGCGTAGCCGCCCTCGGCCACCGGCTCGGCTCCAGGCGTGCTGACCACCAGGGCGGGCCTGCCCGGTACGGAGTCCAGGACATGGTCCCGCCCGGATGTGCGTACGGGAACGGCGGGGAAGGCCCGGCCCAGCTCCTCCGCGGTACGCCTCGCCCCCACGATCCGCGCCCGAAGCCGTACGCTGCCGCACTCCGCGCACTGCCACCCCGGTTCGTCCCGGCCGCACCAGCCGCACCGCAGCTCCCGCTCACGGGGAGCCTCCAACGGGCCAGCACACTGCCGGCAGCGGGCGGGCGTACGGCAGCGCTCGCACGCCAGCCGGGGCACATAGCCGCGCCGGGGCACCTGCACCAGGACCGGTCCGGTCTTCAGCCCGTCCCTGACGGCCTGCCAGGCGAGGCTGGGCAGCCGGGCCGCGCGGGCGGCCTCGTCCCGCGCCAGTTCGCCGTCGCCAACGGTACGGACGAGGGGCGCGGCGGTACGTATCCGCTCCCGGGTCGCCGTCAGGGGCAGCGCCCAGCCCGTCCCGACGAGCTGGGCCGCCTCGACCGTGCACGCCGTACCGCCCAGCAGAAAGCCGCACTTGTCGTGCGCGGCGCGCAGCAGCAGCACTTCACGGGCGTGTGGCTGGGGCGCGTGCTGCTCGCTGTGGCTGTCGTCCCCGTCGTCCCAGATGGCCACCAGCCCCAGATCACGGACCGGGGCGAACATGGCGGCGCGAGTCCCCACGACCGCCCGTACCGCACCGCGCCGTACGGCCAGCCACTCGCGATAGCGCTTCTCGGGCCCGGCCTCTGCTGTGAGCAGGGCATGCCGACCGGTGCCCAGGAGCGCCGTCAGCGCGGCGTCGACCCGCGCGGCGACCCGCCCGTCCGGTACGACGACCAGCGCGCCCCGCCCCGAGGCGAGCGCGGCGGCCACCGCCCGCGCCAGTTCGTCCGCCCAATGCGGGCCCGGCAGCGCGGTCCACACGGCGCGCGGCGCACCGCCCCCGGCGAGCGCGTCCAGGAACGCCGCCCCGTTCGCGTACCGCTCCCACGTCCCCGCCTCGGGCGCGGCGGGCGGCGGCAGCGGCTCGGGGGACGGCTTCGACTCGGCTCGCGCGTTCCTCGGCGGAATGGCGAGCTGAAGGACATCCGCGAGGCTTCCGGCATACCGGTCGGCGACGGCCCGGGCGAGCCCGAGCAGCTCGGTGCTCAGCACCGGCTCGGGCGACACCACATCGGCCAGCGCGGCCAGCGGACCCTTGTAGTCCGACTCGGCGCGCCGCTCCACGACGAACCCGTCGATCAGCCGCCCGCCCTCGCGCCGCCCGCCCCGCAC
>NZ_LATD01000195.1 GCF_000981895.1 Streptomyces odonnellii
ACGCACCACCGCCCCCGGCGCGCCGCCCGGGACCGCCGCGCCGCTGCGGGTGCTGCTTCGCTACGCACGCCCCCATCGGGCCGTACTGAGCGCGACCCTGCTGCTCGTGCTCGCGGCCAGCGCCGCCGGGCTGGTGCAGCCGCTGGTGGCTCAGCATGTGCTCGACGGGCTCAGTGACGGGCGCGGGGTGCTCGGGCCGGTGATCCTGCTCGCGGCGCTCGTGGTGCTCGGCGCCGGGCTCACCGGGCTCCAGTCGTGGTGGCAGCAGCGGACCTCGGAACGAGTGGTCCGGCAGATCCGCCGCGACCTGGTGTTCCGGCTGATCCGGCTGCGCGTGCCCGAGCTGGACCGCCGTCCGCCCGGCGACCTCATCGCCCGGGTGACCTCCGACAGCGCCCTGGTGCAGAACGCCGCCACCGAGGGCCTGGTGATGGTCGCCAACGGCGTGCTCAGCATCCTCGGAGCGGTGGTCCTGATGGGCGTGGTCCATCTCGGACTGCTCGGGGTGACCGCCGGTGTCCTGCTCGCCGTCACCCTGGTCATGATGCTCATCCTGCCCCGGATCCGGGAGGCGGTCGCCCGCTCGCAGGAGTCGGTCGGCGCGGTGGGCGCCGCGCTGGACCGTACGCTCGGCGCCGCCAGAACCGTGAAGGCCAACGGCGCGGAGGGCAGGGAGACCGCTCTCGCCGGCGAGGCGATCGAGGGCGCCTATCGCGCGGGCCTCACCGGTGCCCGCTATGTGGCGATGGTCAAGGTCCTGTCCGGGGTGTCCATCCAGGCCGCGTTCCTCGCCGTGCTCGGTGTCGGCGGCGCCCTGGTCGCCTCCGGCGGACTCGACGCGTCCGCGCTGATCGCCTTCCTGCTGTACGTCTTCTATCTGGCCGGCCCGGTCGGCTCCCTGGTCGCCGGGCTGAGCATGCTGCAACAGGGGCTCGGTGCCGTCGGCCGTATCGAGCAGGTCAAGCACATGCCGGTCGAGGACGACGTCGACACCGACACCGACACCGGTTCCGACAGCGATGCCGGCACCGGTACCGACGCCGTTGCCGGCACCGGCGGTGAGCAGCAGGCCGCGGGAGCGCGTCCGCCCGCCGCGCCGCCGGTCGAGTTCCGCGACGTACGGTTCTCGTACCCCGGCCGGGCGCCCGCCCTGCGCGGCATCTCGTACACCGTGCCCGGTGGCACGCAGACCGCGCTGGTCGGACTCTCCGGCGCGGGCAAGACCACCATGTTCGCGCTGCTGCAACGCTTCCACGAGCCGGACTCCGGCCGGATCCTCATCGACGGCGTCGACATCGCCACCCTGCCCCGCGCCGAGGTGCGCCGGCGTATCGCGTATGTGGAGCAGGAGTCGCCCGTCATGGCGGGCACGATCGGGGACAACCTCCGCTACGCGGCCACCGGGGCCTCGGACGAGGAGATCGCCGAGGTCCTGCGGCTGACCAGGCTCGACACTCTGATCGAGCGCCTTCCCGACGGGCTGCGCACCGCCGTCGGCAACCGCGGGGTGACCCTGTCCGGCGGCGAGCGGCAGCGGCTTGCGATCGCGCGGGCCCTGCTGCGCCGGCCCGAGGTGCTGCTGCTCGACGAGGCCACCGCCCAACTCGACGCGAGCAACGAACGGGCGCTGCGGGAGGCGGTGGACCAGGCGGCCCGGCGCTGCACGGTGATCCTGATCGCGCACCGGCTGTCCACGGTGACCGGGGCGGACCAGATCGTGGTGCTCGAACACGGTCTGGTGCGCGCTGCGGGAACCCACCGGGAACTGGTGGAGGCCGATGTGCTCTACCGCGAACTCGCCGCCTCCCAGATGCTTGTCAACGAGCCGGACGGATCGAACACCGACAGCGGCGGAATCGGCGGCGAACTCGTCGAAGCACCACACTGAACCGTCGGGCCGGCCAAAACAGCGAGGGCGTTCCGCCGAAGTGGCGGAACGCCCTCACCTTGAGCCACGCGCTATTCGTTGAGACCGGTGCTCACGGTCACCCGACGAGCGATTTCAGCGCCGCGAGATACCCGTCGCGGTGCCCCGCCGTATTCGGGTGGTAGGACTCATTGATCTTGTCCCATTCAAGGCTGGTCACCCAAGGGGTGCCACCCGAGCAGAGCGTGTGCGGGTCGAATACCGGCCGGGCGTCCAGGAATGTGAAACCGGCCTCCGCCGCACGGGCGGACATGATGCTCGCCAGGGTGTCGGCCGCCGAGTTCATGGCCGAGCGCTCGGTGTCGCTCAATCCGAATATTCCGCAGTTGCCGCGAATGGTGTAGAGCCGCGGATAACCGATGACGACGACTCTCGCGTTGGGCGCCTTGGCCCGTACCGCCGCGTAGGTCTGTGCGAGCGCCGGGGAGAGGTAGGCATGCGCGGCCTGCTTCGCCAGCTCGACGCCGTTGACGCAGTCCCGGTCGTCGATGGTGAGGATGCAGTTCGCCAGGACATCGACGAAACCGACATCGTTGCCGCCGACCTGGAGCGTCACCAGCGTGGTGTCCGCCGTCAGTTGGGGAATCTGCGTACTGATCACATCAGCCGTGGTGGCGCCGGAGCACGACGCCTCCACGAACGCGACCGACGGGTGCTGGGCCGCCCAGAGCCGGGGGTAGGCCAGCGGGCCGCGGCGGCATTCGGCGTTCGGATCGTCGTACGTCCGGGTGCCGGGGGCGACGGCGTACGAGTCGCCGAGCGCCACGTACTTGCCGTCCGCGGCCTGTGCCGAGGTCGAAACCGTGACCGCCGCGACCAATGCCAGCAGGACGGTGAAAAGTGCCTTCAATGAACGCACGGAAATACGTCTCCAATGGTGGGGGCATGGACCCGTCATGGATAGCAGTCCAGAGCGTCAAACTGTTGGCGTGTTCATGAAAAGGTTATGACGTCTCAAGGGGCATCTCAAGAGGCACATGGATAGCGGTCGCCACCAGCCCGCGCCCCGCCGTCCAGCGTCCCGAGAATTCATCGTGCCGACGGTTTCCCACCACAGGACCCGGTACGAGAAGCCGTGCGGTAAAAGTCCGTTCGACCGGATTGATGTCGATGTCCGCCTCGGAGAAATCGAGTTCGCGGCCGGTGAGCGGATACCACACCTTGAAAACGGTCTCCTTGGCGCTGAAAAGCAGCCGGTCCCAGCTCACTTCGGGATGACGCTCCGTCAGCTTCGCTATCCGCTCCGCCTCGTACGGCAGCGCGACGGCCTCCAGCACGCCCTCCGGCAGCGGCGCGTCGGGCTCCGCGTCGATGCCCAGCGCCGCCGTGGCGTTCTCGCCCGCCGACCGGGCCACCACCGCCGCGCGGTAACCGTCGCAGTGGGTCATGCTGCCGACGATGCCGTCCGGCCACTGCGGCGCGCCCCGCTTGTTGGGCAGCAGCGGTACGGGCGGCTGCCCGAGCCGGTGCAGCGCCCGCCGGGCCAGGAACCGTACGGTGGTGAACTCCCGCTGCCGCTTGGGCACCGCCCGTGCCACATGCGCCCGCTCCTGCGGGAACAGCGCGTCCGCGGCCCCGGCCGCCGTATCGTCGTACGCCGCCTCGGCCGCCACCGAGGCGGGCAGGATCTCCCCGATCACCAGACACCCTCTCGGCCGGCCGGCAGCGGCAGGATCTGCCGCAGCGGCTCCCGGGGCGGGCGCTTGCGCCACTCACGCGGATAGCCCACCGACACCTCCTCGAAGCGGACGCCGTCGTACCAGGTGACCCGGGGGATGTGCAGATGCCCGTACACCACCGTCGCGGCCCGGAACCGTACATGCCAGTCGGCGGTCAGCTCGGTGCCGCACCACTGCGCGAACTCCGGGTAGCGCAGCACCCGGGTGGGCTCGCGGACCAGCGGGAAGTGGTTGACCAGGACCGTACGCAGCGCCGGGTCCACGGCCGCGAGCCGGCGCTCGGTCTCCGCGACCCTCGCCCTGCACCAGGCGTCCCGTCCGTCGTACGGGTCCGGGTGCAGGAAGCGCTCGTCGGTGCAGACGATGCCCGCCTCGGTCGCCACCTTCAGCGACTCCTCCATGGTGGTCGCGCCGGGCGCCAGGAACGAGTAGTCGTACAGCACGAACAGCGGCGCCACCGCCACCGGACCGCCCGCGCCCCGCCACACCGGATACGGGTCCTCGGGCGTGGAGATCCCCAGCTCCCGGCACAGCTCGACGAGACGGAGATAGCGCTTCTCGCCGCGCAGATCGCACGGGTCCTGGGGATGTGTCCACAGCTCGTGGTTGCCGGGAGCCCACACCACCCGGGCGAACCGTTCGCTGAGCAGCCGCAGCGCCCACTCGACATCGGCGTACTTCTCGGCGACATCGCCGGCGACGATCAGCCAGTCCTCGTCGGAGTCCGGCCGCAGCGCCTCGACCAGAGCGCGGTTCTCGTCGTACACGACATGCAGATCACTGACGGCAAGGAGCCTTCCGTCGGACACAGCACCGTCCCCCTCGTTGGTGTTCCCATCGGTCTTCGGGCGCCCGACCGGCCGGGCCGGCGCGCCCACCCTGCGAGATTACGCGGAAACACATGACGCGGCCCGGGGCACCGTGTTGCGGGCAGATGTCGGGCGTGGTCAGCCGCCGGCCGGCAGCGGCGCGGTACGCGGAGCCGCCGCGCGGGCCGAGTGCAGCCGTGCGTACAGGCCCTGACGCCTGATCAGCTCGTCATGCGTGCCGCGCTCCGCGATCCGCCCCGACTCCATGACGACGATGAGATCCGCGTCCCGGATCGTGGACAGCCGGTGGGCGATCACAAAGCTGGTCCGGCCCGCGCGCAGGGTGTTCATGGCTCGCTGGATGAGGACCTCGGTGCGGGTGTCGACCGAACTTGTCGCCTCGTCGAGCACCAGGACCGCCGGATCGGCGAGAAACGCCCGGGCGACCGTGATGAGCTGCTTCTCACCGGCGCTGACGCTCGACGACTCGTCGTCCAGCACGGTGTCGTAGCCGTCGGGCAGCGTACGGATGAAACGGTCCGCGCAGGTCGCGCGGGCGGCGGCGACGATCTCGTCACGGGTCGCGCCCTCGTGCCCGTACGCGATGTTCTCGGCGATCGTGCCGCCGAACAGCCAGGTGTCCTGGAGCACCAGACCGAACCGCGACCGCAGATCGTCCCGGGTCATCGAGGCGGTGTCCGTGCCGTCCAGCAGGATGCGGCCCTCGTCGACCTCGTAGAAGCGCATGAGGAGATTGCCGAGGGTGGTCTTGCCCGCGCCGGTCGGGCCGACGATCGCGACCGTACTGCCCGGCTCGACCGTCAGCGACAGATCCTCGATCAGCGGGGTCTCGGGGGAGTAGCGGAACGACACCCGGTCGAACCGCACCCGGCCCCTGATCTCGCCGGGCGTGGCCGGGCGTACGGGATCGGGGTCCTGCTCCTCCGCGTCGAGCAGGGCGAACACCCGGGCCGCGGAGGCGATTCCGGACTGGAGCCGGCCGGCCACACTCGCCACCTGGACGATCGGCTGGCTGAACTGCCGGGAGTACAGGATGAAGGCCTGGACGTCGCCCAGGGTCAGGGCGCCGCTGACGACCTTCCACGCCCCCACCACGGACACCACGACAAAACCGAGGTTGGCGATGAACATCATGGCGGGCTCGATGGAGCCGGCGGCGAACTGCGCCTTCGCACCCGCCCGGTACAGCGCCTCGTTCTGCGCGTCGAAGTCCCGCTCGGCCTCCTCGCGCCGGCCGAAGCCCTTGACCAGCGAGTGGCCCGTGAAGATCTCCTCGACATGCGCGTTCATCGCGCCGGTGGCGGCCCACTGGTCCGCGAACCGGGGCTGGGCGCGCTTGCTGATCCAGGCCGCGAGCACCGCCGACACCGGCACGCTCGCCACCATGATCAGCGCCAGCGACGGGGAGAGGACCAGCATCAGGATCAGCATGGTCCCGATCGAGAGAACCGAGGTGATCAGCTCGGCGAGGGTCTGCTGAAGGGTCTGCTGGAGATTGTCGACATCGTTGGTCGTACGGCTCAGCACCTCGCCCGCCGGATGCCGGTCGAAGTAGCTCAGCGGCAGCTTCCCGAGCTTCTCCTCCGCCCGCTCCCGGAGCCCGAAGACCACCCGCTGGACGACGGCCGCGACAAGTCGGCCCTGCGCGAGCATGAAGAGCGAGGCCGCGACATAGAGCGCGAGCAGGATCAGCAGCAGATCGCCGACGCGGCCGAAGTCCACCCCAGCCGCCGCGCTCTGACCGTCCGTCAGAACCCCTTCGACGATCAGGTCGGTGGCTTTCCCGAGCAGCAGCGGGCCGAAGGCGTTGCAGCCGATCCCGGCGATGCCCATGAGAAGAGCCATCGCGATACGGGCGCGGTGCGGCCGGAGCAGTCCGAGGAGCCGGCTGCCCGTCCCGCCGGACTCCGGCGGGACGGGGCCGGCCGGCGGGGAATCCGGCTGGTCAGGGCTGTCCGGCGAGACCATGGACGGCCTCCTCCTCGGTGAGCTGGGAGAGCGCTATCTCGCGGTAGGTCGTGCTGTCGCGCAGCAGCGCGTCATGGGTGCCGGTGGCGACGACGCGCCCGGCGTCGAGCACCACGATCCGGTCGGCGTGCCGCACCGTGGCGACGCGCTGGGCGACGGTGAGCACGGCCGCCCCCGCCGTCTCGGGCGCCAGGGCGGTACGGAGCGCGGCGTCCGTGGCGTAGTCGAGCGCCGAGAAACAGTCGTCGAAGAGGTAGATCCCGGGCCGGCGCAGCAGGGTGCGGGCGATGGCCAGCCGCTGGCGCTGGCCGCCGGAGACATTCGTACCGCCGCGGGCGACCGGTGCGTCGAGTCCGCCGGGCATGGCCTCGACGAAGTCCGCTGCCTGGGCGGTACGGAGGGCCTGCCACAGCTCCTCGTCGGCGGCGTCCGGATTCCCGAAGCGCAGATTGCTCGCGACGGTCCCGGAGAACAGATACGCCCGCTGCGGCACGAACCCCACCGCGCGGCTCAGCACTCCGGGGTCCAGCTCCCGTACATCGGTGCCATGGACCCGTACCGAGCCCCCGGTGACATCCATCAGCCGCAGGACCAGATTGAGCAGGGTCGTCTTGCCGCTGCCGGTGCTGCCGAGGATCGCCACGCTCTCGCCGGGCTCCGCGCGCAGATCGATCCCGTGGAGTATCGGTTTCTCGGCGCCCGGGTAGCGGAACTCGGCCCCCCGGATGTCGAGTCCGCCGGCCGTGCCCGAAGGCCGTACCGGAACGGCGGGCGGGCGCACGCTCGTCGGGGTCGCCACGATCTCCTGGATCCGCTCGGCGGACACCTTCGCGCGCGGCACCGACAGAAACACGAACGCGATCATCACGACCGACATCAGGATCAGCGAGAGATAGCTCAGGAACGCGCTGAGCGCGCCGATCCCCATGGTGCCGCTGTCGATCCGGTGGGCGCCGACCCACAGGATCGCCACCATGAAGCCGTTCATCAGCAGCAGGACCACCGGGAGCATCGACGCGATCAGCCGGCCCACCCGCCGTGACACATCGAAGAGTTCGGTATTCGTCCGGGTGAACCGCGCACGCTCATGGGCGTCCCTGACGAAGGAGCGCACCACCCGCACCCCGGTGATCTGCTCGCGCAGCAGCCGGTTCAGCCGGTCGAGACAGGTCTGCATCCGCTCGTAGAACAGCCCCATACGGGCCAGGAGCAGACCGAACGCGACACCGACGACCACCACCAGGACCACCAGGATCAGCGCCAGTGGAACGTCCTGCTGGAGCGCCAGCACCACACTGCCCAGGCACATCAGGGGCGCCGACACCACGATGCCGAACCCGGACTGGGCCAGTGTCTGCACCTGCTGCACATCGTGGACGGTCCTGGCCATCAGCGACGGCGTACCGAAGCCGCCCACCTCGCGGGCGGAGAAGTCCAGCACCCGGCGGAAGACCACCGAGCGGATGTCGCGGCCCATCGCCATCGCCGTACGGGCGCCCAGCGACACCGCGCCGACCGCCGCCGCGATCTGTACGAGCGCCACCGCCACCATGACCGCGCCGGCCCGGGTGATGTAACCGCTGTCCCCGGCGACCACCCCGCGGTCGATCAGCGCGGCACCGAGCGTCGGCAGCAGCAGGGTGCCGAGGATCTGCACGAGTTGCAGAAGAACCAGCAGGGCCGCCGACCGCCGATAGGGGCGCACATGAGTTCGCAGAAGTCCGAACAGCACGGAAAGACACTCCGGTTGACAGAGCCGGCCCGGACGCCGACGCACACAGTGCACCGCATCCGGGGCCCGAAAATCCCTAGTGTTACCGGCGATCCGTCTTCACCGCGGTGCCCGCACTCGGGAATTCCCTAGTAAGCCCGGGTTTTCTTGACACCGGTGGCGGCGGCTTGCGAGCGTGCCGGTGTCTATCGTCCGGACAGAAGCGTATTCGATGCGAGGTCGTCGACCCAGCTCTGCGTTTGGGCGGTCTCTCCGTGGTCGAGAAGAGGTAGGTATGTCCAAGCGAGCGCTGATCACTGGAATTACCGGGCAGGACGGTTCCTATCTGGCAGAGCATCTGCTGTCCCGGGGCTATCAGGTCTGGGGATTGATCCGCGGCCAGGCCAACCCGCGGAAGTCCCGCGTCAGCAGGCTCGTATCCGAACTGTCGTTTGTGGACGGCGATCTGATGGACCAGGGCAGCCTGGTCTCGGCCGTCGACACCGTGCAGCCCGACGAGGTCTACAACCTCGGCGCGATCTCCTTCGTCCCCATGTCGTGGCAGCAGGCGGAGCTGGTCACCGAGGTCAACGGCATGGGCGTGCTGCGGGTCCTCGAAGCCATCCGGATGGTGAGCGGTCTCAACAGCTCGCGCACCGCCTCCGGCAGTGGCCAGATCCGCTTCTACCAGGCGTCGTCCTCGGAGATGTTCGGCAAGGCGGCCGAGACTCCGCAGCGCGAGACGACGCTCTTCCACCCGCGCAGCCCGTACGGCGTCGCCAAGGCGTACGGCCATTTCATCACCCGCAACTACCGCGAGTCCTTCGGGATGTACGCGGTCTCCGGCATGCTCTTCAACCATGAGTCGCCGCGCCGCGGTTCGGAGTTCGTGACCCGGAAGATCTCCCTCGCGGTCGCCCGGATCAAGCTCGGACTCCAGGACAAGCTCCACCTCGGAAACCTGGACGCGGTCCGCGACTGGGGCTTCGCCGGCGACTACGTACGCGCCATGCACCTGATGCTCCAGCCGGACGAGCCGGACGACTACGTGATCGGCAGCGGCACCATGCACTCGGTCAGGGACGCGGTACGGATCGCCTTCGAGCACGTCGATCTGAACTGGCAGGACTACGTCGTGATCGACCCCGAACTGGTGCGCCCCGCCGAAGTCGAGGTGCTCTGCGCGGACAGCGACCACGCCCGTACCAAACTGGGCTGGAAGCCCACCGTCGACTTCTCGGAACTCATGCGGATGATGGTGGACGCCGACCTCAATCAGGTCTCCCGCGAACACGAATACGGAGATCTTCTGCTGGCTTCCAACTGGTAGCGGAACTTGCGGGGCCGGGGAAACTAGGGATTTCCCGTCACGGTTACCACGACACTCGCCACATGGCTTTCCTGATTCGGCTGCAAAGCCATGTGGCTTTCTTCTTGCCGCAAGCATGACGCCGCAATGCACAACGAGCGCGGGATGTCCGGCGTGATTCATGTTCGGCCGCTGGCTGTCGAGATGGGTTGAGTTGAGATGGACAACGAACAGAAGCTCCGGGACTACCTCAAGCTTGCGACCGCCGATCTCCGAAGGACGCGGCAGCGGGTCACCGAACTGGAGACGGCCGCTCTGGAGCCGATCGCCATCATCGGGATGACCTGCCGCTACCCCGGCGGTGTCAGCAGCCCGGAGGACCTGTGGCGCATGGTCGAGGCCGGCGGGAACGGCATCTCTGCGTTCCCCACCGACCGGGGCTGGGACACCGAGGCACTGGCCGGCTCGGCGACCGCCTCCGGCGGATTCCTGCATGACGCGCCCGACTTCGACGCCGAATTCTTCGGCATCTCGCCGCGCGAGGCCGTGGCCATGGACCCGCAGCAGCGGATCGTCCTCGAATCGGCCTGGGAGGCCTTCGAGCGCGCCGGGATCGACCCGGCCTCGGTCAAGGGCAGCCAGACCGGTGTCTTCATGGGCGCCATGGCCCAGGACTACCGGGTCGGGCCCGCCGACGGCGCCGAGGGATTCCAGCTCACCGGCAACACCGGCAGCGTCCTGTCCGGACGTATCTCCTACACCTTCGGTACGGTCGGACCCGCCGTCACCGTCGACACCGCCTGCTCGTCCTCCCTGGTGGCCGTCCATCTCGCCACCCAGGCGCTGCGCTCCGGCGAATGCTCCCTGGCACTCGCCGGCGGTGTCACCGTGATGTCGAGTCCCGGGACCTTCATCGAGATGGGCCGTCAGGGCGGACTCTCCGCCGACGGGCGCTGCCGCTCCTTCGGCGACTCCGCCGACGGCACCGGCTGGGCCGAGGGCGTCGGCGTCCTCGTACTCGAACGGCTCTCGGACGCCCGGCGCAACGGGCACGAGATCCTCGCCGTCGTACGCGGCAGCGCCGTCAACCAGGACGGTGCCTCCAACGGCCTGACCGCCCCCAACGGCCCCTCCCAGCAGGACGTCATCCACCAGGCCCTGATCAACTCGCGCCTCTCGCCGGGGCAGATCGACGCGGTCGAGGCCCATGGCACCGGCACCACCCTCGGCGACCCCGTCGAGGCGCAGGCGCTGCTCGCGACCTACGGCCAGGGCCGCGACCGGGACCGCCCGCTGCTGCTGGGCTCCGTCAAGTCGAACATCAGCCACACCCAGGCCGCCGCCGGGGTCGCCGGTGTGATCAAGATGGTCATGGCGATGCGGCACGGAGTGCTGCCCAGGACCCTGCTCGCCGACGAGCCCTCCTCGCATGTCGACTGGGACCAGGGCGCGGTCCGTCTCCTCGGCGAGAACACCGCCTGGCCCGAGACGGGAGAGCCCCGGCGGGCCGCCGTCTCCTCCTTCGGCATCAGCGGCACCAACGCGCACACCATCATCGAAGAGGCGCCGCCCGCCCCCGAGAGCACCGACGAGGGCGAACAGCCGGCGGAGCCGCCGTACACCGCAGAGCCCGGCACCGTACCCCTGCTGCTCTCGGGCCGGACCAGGGACGCGCTGCGCGCCCAGGCCGCCGCGCTGCTGGCGGCGCTGGAGGCCGACCCCGCGACCGGTGTCCTCGACACCGCCCACTCGCTGGCCACCACCCGGGCCGGCTTCGAACACCGCGCGGTGCTCCTCGCCGACGACCGGCCCACCGCGCTCGCCGGACTGACCGCGCTCGCCGAGGACCGCGTCCCGGCCGGCCTTGTCCAGGGCACCGCCCGGGGCGACGGCAAACTGGCGTTCCTCTTCACCGGCCAGGGCTCCCAGCGCCTCGGCATGGGCCGTGAACTCCACGCCCGCTTCCCGGTGTTCGCCCAAGCCCTGGACGAGGTGCTCGACGCGCTCGACCCGCTGCTCGACCGGCCGCTGCGCGAGGTCCTGTGGGGCGAGGACGCCGACGCGCTGAACCGTACGGAGTACGCGCAGCCCGCGCTCTTCGCCGTCGAGACCGCCCTCTACCGCCTTGTCGAGTCCTGGGGCCTCAAGCCCGACTACCTCACCGGCCACTCGGTCGGCGAGATCACCGCCGCCCATGTAGCCGGAGTCCTCTCGCTCGCCGACGCCGCCGCGCTCGTCGCCGCCCGCGGCCGGCTGATGGGGGCACTGCCCGCGGGCGGCGCCATGATCGCCGTACAGGCAACCGAGGACGAGGTCGCGCCGCTGCTCGCCGGACACGAGGACACCGTGTCCGTCGCCGCTGTCAACGGCCCCTCCGCGCTCGTCCTCGCCGGCGAGGAGGACGCCGTCACCGGGATCGCGGCACGGCTGGCGGAGGACGGCCGCAGGACCAGGCGGCTCCGTGTCTCGCACGCCTTCCACTCCCCGCTCATGGAGCCGGTGCTCGACGAGTTCCGCGCCGTCGTCGCGGGCCTGACCCTCCAGGCCCCGCTTCTGCCGTTCGTCTCCAATGTCACCGGCGAGCCCGCGACGGTCGCCCAGGTCACCTCCGCCGACTACTGGGCGGACCATGTCCGCAGGGCCGTACGGTACGCGGACGGCGTCGCCTGGCTGCTCGGCCACGGAGTCACCGACTTCCTCGAACTCGGCCCCGACGGCGTGCTCTCCGCGATGACCCAGGAGTGCGTCGAGGCCGCGGACACCGCCGGGGACCCGGTCGTGCTTCCCGCGCTGCGCGCCGGCCGCCGCGAGATCCACACCCTCACCGCGGCCCTGGCCGGACTCCAGGTGCGCGGGGCCGCCGTCCGCTGGGACGCGTACTTCGCCGCCACCGGAGCGCGCCGTACCGACCTCCCCACCTACGCCTTCCAACGCCGCAGGTACTGGCCCAAGGGCGTCCAGGGCCACACCGCCGACCTGCGGGCCGCGGGGCTCGGCGCCGCCCGCCACCCGCTGCTCTCCGCCGCCGTGTCCCTCGCCGGCTCCGAGGGCGTCCTGCTCACCGGCCGGCTCTCGCTCCAGTCCCACCCCTGGCTCGCCGACCACGCCGTGCGCGGCACCACCCTGCTTCCCGGCACCGCCTTCCTCGAACTCGCCGTGCGCGCCGGGGACGAGGTCGGCTGCGACCGCGTCGAGGAACTCACCCTGGCCGCCCCGCTGGTCCTCCCCGAGCACGGCGGCGTGCAGGTCCAGCTCTGGGCGGGCGCCCCCGACGACTCCGGACGCCGTACCGTCCATGTCCACTCCCGCCCCGACAACGGCGACGACACCGCCGCATGGACCCCGCACGCCACCGGTGTGCTCGCGCTCAGTGAGGGGGGCACCGGCTTCGACGCCTCCGTGTGGCCCCCGGCCGGAGCCGAACCGGTCGACACCGACGGGCTGTACGAGCGGCTCGCCGACGACGGATTCGCGTACGGCCCGGTCTTCCGCGGTCTGCGCTCCGTCTGGCGGCGCGACGGCGAGGTGTACGCCGAGGTCGCCCTGCCCGAGGGCGGCGAGGCCGACGCCGAGGCCTTCGGGCTGCACCCCGCGCTGCTCGACGCGGCCCTGCACGCCTCGTCCTTCATAGAACTCGGCGCGGAGAGCCGGGGCGGGCTGCCCTTCTCCTGGGAGGGCGTCTCGCTGTACGCGACGGGCGCCACCGCGCTACGGGTACGGCTCGCCCCGGTCGCCGAGGACGCGGTCTCCCTCACCGTGGCCGACGCCGCGGGCGAGCCCGTCGTCTCCGTGGACTCGCTGGTGCTGCGCCCGGTCGCGGGACAGCCGCTCGGGGACGCCGCCCGGGACGCGCTCTTCGCGCTGGACTGGGTGGCACCGAGGACCACCGCGCCCGCGCCCGCGTCCATCGCCCTCGTGGGCCCCGACGCGTTCGGACTCGCCGCGGACCCGGCACTCGCGGAGGCCGGTAACCACCCGGACCTGGCGGCACTGGCCGCGCTGACCGCGGTCCCCCAAACCGTACTGATGACCCTCACCGGTGAGCCCGGCGCCGCCGAGGCCCACACCCTGACGGCGGACGCCCTGGCGGCGGCGCGGACCTGGCTCGCCGAGGAGCGGTTCGCCGGATCCCGGCTGGTGTTCGTGACCCGCGGCGCGGTCGGCGGGCACGACCCGGCGGCGGCCGCCGTCTGGGGCCTGGTGCGCTCCGCGCAGTCCGAACACCCTGGCGCCTTCCGGCTCCTGGACCTGGACCCCGAGGGACCGGTCGCGCTGCCGCCGACGGCCCTCGGTTCTGACGAACCCCAACTGATCGTCCGCGGCGATGAGATCCGCGCCGGACGCCTGGTCCGCGCAGTGCCCGGCGACACCCCGGCCGCCCCCGTCTGGGACGGCGACGGCCGGGTCCTGATCACCGGCGGTACGGGCGGTCTGGGCGCGGTCTTCGCCCGGCATCTCGTCGCCGGGCATGGCGTACGGAAGCTCCTGCTGGTCAGCCGCCGCGGACCCGCCGCCGAGGGCGCCGGTGAACTCGTCGCCGAACTCACCGCCCAGGGCGCCGACGTGGCCGTCGCCGCCTGCGACGCGGCGGACCGCGAAGCCCTGGCGGACCTGCTCGCCGGGCACACCGTCTCCGCCGTCGTGCACACCGCGGGCGTCCTGGACGACGGAGTGATCGGCTCGCTCACCCCAGAGCGGCTGGACACCGTGCTGCGCCCGAAAGCCGACGCGGCCTGGCATCTGCATGAACTGACCCGCGACCTCGGCCTGACCGCCTTTGTCCTCTTCTCCTCCCTCGCCGGAGTCCTCGGCAGCGCGGGACAGGGCAACTACGCGGCCGGCAACGCCTTCCTGGACGCCCTGGCCGAGCGCCGCCGGGCCGAGGGGCTGCCCGGCACCTCGCTGGCCTGGGGCCCCTGGGACCGTACCGGCGGAATGACCGGCACCCTTGCCGACTCCGAGGCCGAGCGGCTGGCCCGCTCCGGGGTCCCGCCGCTGTCCGTGGAGCAGGGCACGGCGCTGTTCGACGCGGCGCTGGCGACCGGTGAGGCCGCGCTCGTCCCCGTACGGCTCGATCTGCCGGCCCTGCGCGCCGCGGGCGAAGTCCCGTCGGTGCTGCGGTCGTTGATCCGTACCCGCTCCCGCAGGGCCGCGGTCTCCGGCTCCGCCACCGCGGGCGGTCTGGTCCAGCGGCTCGGCCGGCTCGACGAGATCGACCGCGCCGATCTGCTGCTCGACCTGGTCCGCGGACAGGTCGCCCTCGTCCTCGGCCACGCCGGCGGCGAGGACATCGACGCGGGCCGCGCCTTCCGCGAGCTGGGCTTCGACTCCCTCACGGCGGTCGAGCTGCGCAACCGGCTCACCACCGTGACCGGACTCCGGCTGCCCGCCACCCTGGTCTTCGACTACCCGACCGTACGGCACCTCGCCACCTACATCCTGGACGAACTGCTCGGCGCGGACAGCGCGTTGGCCGCCCCCGAGCCGGCGCGCACCGCCGCCGTGGCCGACGACCCGATCGTGGTCGTGGGCATGGCGTGCCGCTATCCGGGCGGGGTGGAGTCGCCGGAGGACCTGTGGCGGCTGGTCACCGAGGGTACGGACGCGATCTCCGGCTTCCCCGCCAACCGCGGCTGGGACCTGGACTCCCTCTACCACCCGGACCCGGACCACTCCGGTACGGCGTACACCCGCTCCGGCGGATTCCTGCACGAGGCGGGCGAGTTCGACCCCGAGTTCTTCGGGATGAGCCCGCGCGAGGCACTGGCGACGGACTCGCAGCAGCGGCTGCTGCTGGAGGCCTCCTGGGAGGCCGTCGAGCGGGCCGGTGTGGACCCGCTGTCGCTGCGCGGCAGCGCGACGGGCGTGTTCGCCGGGGTGATGTACAGCGACTACAGCGCGGTCCTCGCGAGCCCCGAGTTCGAGGGCTTCCAGGGCAGCGGCAGCTCACCGAGCCTGGCCTCCGGCCGGGTCTCGTACACCCTGGGCCTGGAAGGCCCGGCCGTGACCGTCGACACGGCGTGCTCCTCGTCGCTCGTCGCCATGCACTGGGCGATGCAGGCGCTGCGCAGCGGTGAATGCTCGCTGGCACTGGCCGGCGGAGTGACCGTCATGTCGACACCGTCGGTGTTCGTGGACTTCTCCCGACAGCGCGGGCTCTCGCCCGACGGCCGCTGCAAGGCGTTCTCCGACGCGGCCGACGGGGTCGGCTGGGCCGAGGGCGTCGGCATGCTCGTCCTGGAGCGGCTCTCGGACGCCCGGCGCAACGGGCACGAGATCCTGGCCGTCGTACGCGGCAGCGCCGTCAACCAGGACGGCGCCTCCAACGGTCTGACCGCCCCCAACGGCCCCTCCCAGCAGCGGGTCATCCGGCAGGCTCTCGCGGCCGGCGGGCTGACGCCGGAGGATGTCGACGCGGTCGAGGCCCATGGCACGGGCACCACCCTCGGCGACCCGATCGAGGCACAGGCCCTGCTCGCCGCGTACGGGCGTGACCGCGATCCGGAGCGGCCACTGCTGCTCGGCTCGGTCAAGTCCAACATCGGGCACACCCAGGCGGCGGCCGGTGTCGCGGGCGTCATCAAGATGATCATGGCGATGCGGTACGGCACGCTGCCCCGGACCCTCCACGCCGATACGCCCTCCTCACACGTCGACTGGTCCGAGGGCGCGGTGGAACTGCTGACGGAGCAGACACCCTGGCCCGAGACCGGCCGCCCGCGCCGGGCCGGGATCTCCTCCTTCGGCATCAGCGGCACCAATGTGCACACCATCATCGAGCAGGCCCCGGCGATCTCGCGGGCAAAGACCCCCGTGCCCGCCGGACCGTGCCCCGCCGCCGTCCCGTGGCTGATCTCCGGCCGTACCCGGGACGCCCTGCGCGGGCAGGCGGCCCGGCTGCTCTCGTACGTACGGGAGCGCCCCGGACTCGACCTGACGGACGGCGCCTTCTCGCTCGCCACCACCCGCTCGCACTTCGACCAGCGCGCCGTCGTCGTCGCCACCGACCGCGACACCCTGCTCAGGTCACTGGCCGCGCTGGCCACCGACCGCCCCGACGCCGCGCTCGTCGAGGGCGAGGCGGCCCGGCGCGGCAGGACGGCGTTCCTGTTCACCGGCCAGGGCAGCCAGCGGCCCGCCATGGGCCGCGAACTGTACGAGCGCCACCCGGTGTTCGCCGAGGCTCTCGACGAGATCACCGCCGTACTCGATCCGCTGCTGGACCGCCCGCTGCGCGAGGTGCTGTTCGCCGTTCCGGACACCGCCGAGGCGGCGCTGCTCGACGAGACCGGCTGGACCCAGCCCGCCCTGTTCGCGGTCGAGGTCGCGCTGTTCCGGCTCGTACGGTCCTGGGGTGTCAGGCCGGACTATGTGGCGGGCCACTCGATCGGTGAACTCGCCGCCGCCCATTGCTCGGGCGTGCTGTCGCTCGCCGACGCCTGCGCCCTGGTCGCGGCCCGCGCCAGGCTGATGCAGGCCCTGCCCTCCGGCGGCGCGATGGTCGCCGTACAGGCGGGCGAGGAGGAGATCACCCCGCTGCTGTCCGGACTGTCCGAGCGGGTGTCGGTCGCCGCCGTCAACGGCCCGGAGTCCGTCGTCCTCTCCGGGGACGAGGACGCCGTCCTGGAGATCGCCGCCTCCTTCGAGGCCCAGGGGCGCAAGACCAAGCGCCTGCGGGTGAGCCATGCCTTCCACTCGCCGCGCATGGCCGGGATGCTCGACGCGTTCCGTGCCGTCGCCGCGGGACTCGGCTACTCCGCGCCAGAGATCCCGCTGATCTCGAATCTGACCGGCACCCCCGCCACCGCCGAGCAGGTCGGCTCCCCGGAGTACTGGACCGCCCATGTCCGGGAAGCGGTCCGCTTCGCCGACTGCGTGAGGACCCTGCGCGAGGCGGGCGTGACCACCTTCCTGGAGCTGGGCCCCGGCGGGGCGCTCTCCGCGATGGCACGGGACACCCTGGGCGACTCCGACGACGCGGCGCTCGTCCCGCTGCTCCGGGCCGACCGTACGGAGGAAGTCGCCGTCACCACCGCGCTGGCCCTGCTCCAGACGCACGGCGTCGCATCGGACTGGCGGGCCTACTTCGCGGACAGCGACGCCCGGCGGGTGGACCTGCCGACCTACGCCTTCCAGCACGGGTTCTACTGGCCGCAGCTCACCCGGCCGGGCCTCGCCGAGAGCCCGGCGGACCCCGGGGACCAGCGCCTCTGGGCCGCCGTGGAGCGCGGCGACGCCGACGAACTCGCCACGATCCTCGGCCTCGGCGAGCAGGAGCACGACTCGCTCGGCTCCCTGCTGCCCGCACTGACCTCCTGGCGGCGCGGCGCGAAGGAGAAGACCCTCCTCGACTCCCTGCGCTACCGCACCGAATGGACCGCGCTGCGCAGGCCCGCCGCCCCCGTCCTGGACGGCACCTGGCTCCTCGTCACCACCGACGCCGTCGACCGGACCCTCTGCGACGACCTGGCCGGCGCGCTCGGCGCGCACGGCGCCCGCGTACGCCAGCTGGTCCTCGACGCCTCCTGCGCCGACCGGGCCGTCCTCGCCGAACGGCTGCTCGCCGTCGAGGAGTACGACGGCACGGCCGGTGTGCTGTCCGTACTGCCGCTCGACGAGCGGCCGAGCGCCGCGCACCCGCCGCTCACCGACGGTCTCGCCCTGACGGTCGCCCTCGTCCAGGCACTGGGCGACACCTCCGCGCGGGGACGCCTCTGGACCGCCACCCGGGGTGCCGTGTCCACCGGGCCCGGCGACCCGCTCACCCACCCCGCCCAGGCCACCGCCTGGGGCCTCGGCAGGACCGTCGCGCTGGAATACCCCCGGCTGTGGGGCGGCCTGGTCGACCTGCCGGAGACCTTCGACCAGCAGGCCGCACAGCGCCTGGCCGGACTGCTCGCCACCAAGGACGCCCCCGACGGCGAGGACCAGGTGGCGCTGCGCGCGTCGGGTGTCAGCGGCCGCAGGCTCGTCCGGCACGCGGTCGAAGAGCTGCCCGCCGCCCGTGAGTTCACCGCACGCGGCACCGTACTCGTCACCGGCGGCACCGGCGGCCTCGGCGCCGAGGTGGGCCGCTGGCTGGCCCGATCCGGCGCCGAGCACCTCGTACTGACCAGCAGGCGCGGCCCGGACGCGCCCGGCGCGGCGGAACTCCGCGCCGAACTGGAGGAACTGGGCGCCCGCGTCACCATCACCGCCTGCGACGCCGCCGACCGCGACGCGCTCGCCGCCGTACTCGCCGCCGTCCCCGACGGACTCCCGCTCACCGGAGTGGTGCACACCGCGGGCGTCGGACAGTACGGGCCGCTGGCCGACACGGGACTCGCCGAATTCGCGGATCTCACCTCGGCGAAGCTCGCCGGGGCCGTCCATCTCGACGCCCTCCTCGGCGACCGGGACCTCGACCTGTTCGTACTCTTCGGCTCCATCGCCGGAGTCTGGGGCAGCGGCGGCCAGAGCGCCTACGGAGCGGCCAACGCCTATCTCGACGCCCTCGCCGAACACCGCCGCGCCCGCGGTCTCACCGCCACCTCGGTCGCCTGGGGCCCCTGGGCCGAAGCCGGCATGGCCGCCGACGAGTCCGTCTCCGCCACCTTCAGGCGCCAGGGCCTCGGCTTCCTGGAGCCCGGCCCCGCCCTCACCGAACTGCGCCGTGCCGTCCTGGCCCAGGACACCACCGTCACGGTCGCCGACATCGACTGGGACCGCTACGCCCCGGTCTTCACCTCCGCCCGCCCCAGCGCCCTGCTCGCCGGCCTGCCCGAGGTACGGGCACTGGCCGAGGCCGCCGGGGAGCAGGCCGCCGACACCGGCGGCGCCTCGGAGTTCGCGACCCGCGTACGTGCCCTGGCCGAGCCGGAGCAGACCCGCCTCCTCACCGATCTCGTACGGTCCGAGGCCGCGGCCGTCCTCGGACACAGCTCCGCCGACGGTGTCCCGGAGGCCCGTGCCTTCCGCGACATCGGCTTCGACTCGCTCACCGCCGTCGAACTGCGCAAGCGCCTGGCCGGAATCACCGGTCTCACCCTGCCCAGCACCATGGTCTTCGACTACCCGACCCCCGTGGAGCTGGCCCACTATCTGCGGGCCGAGATCCTCGGCGCCGTCCTGGAGGTGGCGGGCCCCGTCGCCACCGGCGCCGCCGACGACGAACCCATCGCCATCATCGGCATGAGCTGCCGCTTCCCCGGCGGGGCGGGCTCGCCCGAGCAGCTCTGGGACCTGGTCGTGCGGGGCGCCGACGCGGTCAGCGAGTTCCCGGTCAACCGCGGCTGGGACGCCGAGGCGCTCTTCGACCCGGACCCGGACCGGCAGGGCCGTACGTACTCGACGCGCGGCGGATTCCTGCACGAGGCCGACGCGTTCGACCCCGCCTTCTTCGGGATCTCCCCGCGCGAGGCCCTGGTGATGGACCCCCAGCAGCGGCTGCTGCTGGAGACCACCTGGGAGACCTTCGAGCGCGCCGGAATCGACCCGGCGGCCGTTCGGGGCAGCCTCACCGGCACCTTCATCGGCTCCAGCTACCAGGAGTACGGGCTCGGCGCGGGCGACGGCGCCGAGGGCCACATGGTCACCGGCAGCAGCCCCAGCGTCCTGTCGGGCCGGCTCTCCTATGTCTTCGGACTGGAGGGCCCGGCCGTCACCGTCGACACGGCCTGCTCGTCGTCGCTGGTCGCCCTGCACCTCGCCTGCCAGTCCCTGCGCAACGGCGAGTC
The DNA here is from genome assembly GCF_000981895.1 of Streptomyces odonnellii. Classification (GTDB taxonomy): domain Bacteria; phylum Actinomycetota; class Actinomycetes; order Streptomycetales; family Streptomycetaceae; genus Streptomyces; species Streptomyces odonnellii. Next base: position 20,140 of record NZ_LATD01000195.1, read on the forward strand.
CACGATGGCCGTCGCGGGCGGCGCCACGATCATGACGACCCCCGCGCCCTTCGTCGCCTTCAGCAGGCAGCGGGCCCTCGCTCAGGACGGCCGCTGCAAGGCCTTCTCCGACGACGCGGACGGCATGACCCTCGCCGAGGGCGTCGGCATCCTGCTGGTCGAGCGGCTCTCCGACGCCCGGCGCAACGGACACCCGGTCCTCGCGGTGATCCGCGGCTCGGCGATCAACCAGGACGGCGCGTCCAACGGGCTGACCGCCCCCAACGGCCCGTCCCAGCAGCGGGTCATCCGCCAGGCCCTCGCCAACGCCGGACTGTCCCCCGACGAGGTGGACGCCCTGGAGGCGCACGGCACCGGCACCCCCCTCGGCGACCCCATCGAGGCCCAGGCGCTGATGGCCACCTACGGCAGGGAGCGCGACCCCGAGCACGCCCTGCTGCTCGGCTCGGTCAAGTCGAACATCGGGCACGCCCAGTCCGCCGCGGGTGTCGCCAGCGTGATCAAGATGGTGATGGCGCTGCGGAACGGTGTTCTGCCGAGGACGCTGCATGCGGAGGTTCCGTCGTCGCATGTGGACTGGTCGTCGGGTGCGGTGCGGCTGCTGTCGGAGGCGGTGGAGTGGCCGGACACGGGCCGTCCGCGCAGGTGCGCGGTCTCCTCCTTCGGTATCAGCGGTACGAACGCCCACACCCTGCTCGAACAGGCCCCGGAGGACGAGGAGCCGGCCGAGTCCACGCCCGCCGTCGAGCCGGTGCCGGTGGCGGGCGGCGCGCTGCCCTGGGTCGTATCGGGCCGGACCGGTGCGGCGCTGCGCGAACAGGCCGCGCGGCTCCTCTCGTACCTCGAGACCCAGGACCCCGGACCGAGGCCGCTCGACGTCGCCCACACGCTGGTCGCGTCGCGCGCCGCCTTCGAGCACCGCGCGGTCCTCGTCCCCGCCGGGGACCAGGACCATGTGGAGGCGCTGCGCGCGATCGCGACGGACGGGCCGTCGGCCGCGGTCGCCCGGGGCGTCGCCGATGTCGAGGGCAAGACGGTGTTCGTCTTCCCCGGGCAGGGTTCGCAGTGGGCGGGCATGGGCGCCCAACTCCTCGATGAATCACCGGCCTTCGCCGGGCGCATCGCCGAATGCGCGGCGGCTTTGAGCGAGTTCGTCGACTGGTCGCTGGTGGATGTGCTGCGTGGGGCCGAGGGTGCTCCGACGCTGGAGCGGGTGGATGTGGTGCAGCCGGCGTCGTTCGCGGTGATGGTGTCGCTCGCGGCGGTGTGGCGCTCGTACGGTGTCGAACCCGCGGCGGTCGTCGCTCACTCCCAGGGTGAGATCGCCGCCGCCGTGGTGTCCGGGGCGCTCTCGCTCCAGGACGGTGCGCGGGTGGTGGCGCTGCGGAGCCAGGCGATCGGGCGGCGGCTGGCGGGGCGTGGCGGGATGATGTCGGTGCCGCTTCCGGTGGCCGAGGTCGAGGGCAGGCTGGAGGCCTGGCCGGACCGGATCTCGATCGCCGCTGTGAACGGCCCGCGCTCCGTGGTCGTGTCGGGTGAACCGGAGGCGCTGGACGAGCTGTTCGCGGAGCTGACCGCTGAGGACGTACGGGTCCGGCGGATCGCGGTGGACTACGCGTCGCACTCGGCGCAGGTCGAGGATCTGCGGGACGAACTCCTCGATGTACTGGAGCCGGTACGTCCTCGCGCGTCCGAGGTGCCGTTCTTCTCCACCATGACCGGTGGGTGGCTGGACACCGAGGAGATGGACGCGGGCTACTGGTTCCGCAATCTGCGGCAGCGTGTCCTCTTCGCCGACGCCGTCCGTGAGCTGCTGGGCGCGGGACACCGTACGTTCGTCGAGGTCAGCTCGCACCCCGTACTGGCCATGTCCGTACAGGACATGATCGACGAGACCGGTGAACCGGGTGTCGTCGGCGGGACGCTGCGCCGTGACCACGGCGGTTTCGCGCGCTTCCTGCTCTCGGCCGCCGAGCTGTATGTCCGCGGGGCCGGGTTCGACTGGAGCCTGCTCCTCGCGGACACCGGCGCACAGCGGGTGGATCTGCCCACCTATGCCTTCCAGCGCGAGCAGCTCTGGGCCGTACCGCCGGAGCCCGAGCGGGCGCTCGCCTCGGACCCCGCCGACGAGGAGTTCTGGGCGGCGGTCGAGCAGGAGGACGTCTCCGCGCTGACCTCGGCGCTCGGCGCGGACGAGGGTTCGGTGGCGGCCGTGCTGCCCGCGCTGTCGTCGTGGCGCAGGTCGCGCAAGGACCGTACGACCGTCGACTCCTGGCGCTACCGGGAGTCCTGGAACCCGGTGACCAGCCTGCCGCGCGCCCAATTGACCGGCACCTGGCTGGTGGTGTCCGCCGAGGGCACCGACGACAGCGAGACCGTGGCCGCGCTGAGCGGCCGGGGCGCGGAGGTACGGCGGCTGGTCCTGGACGAGCCGTGCGCGGACCGCGAGATCCTCGCCGGGCGTCTGGCCGGGCTGGAGGAGATCGCCGGGATCAGCGGGATCGCCTCGACGCTCGCCGCCGCCGAAGAGCCGGGCGCCCTGCACCCCGGTCTGTCCCTCGGGCTGGCCCTGACCGTCTCGCTGGTGCAGGCGCTGGGCGATGCCGAAGTGGACGCGCCGCTCTGGTTCCTGACCCGGGGCGCCGTCTCCACCGGCCGCTCCGACGAGCTCACCTCGCCGGTTCAGGCCCAGGTGGCGGGGGTGGGCTGGACGGCCGCGCTGGAACACCCGCAGCGCTGGGGCGGTGTCGTCGATCTGCCGCCCGCGCTGGACGACCGGGCCGCGGACCGGCTCGTATCCGTACTGGCCGGAGCCCTGGGCGAGGAGGACCAGCTCGCCATCCGGTCCTCCGGTGTGTTCACCCGCCGTATCGTCCGCGCCGCCGCCGGCGAGCGGGCGCCCGCCCGCGACTGGCAGCCGCGCGGCACCACCCTGATCACCGGCGGCTCCGGAACCCTCGCCCCGCACCTCGCGCGCTGGCTCGCCGCGCAGGGCGCCGGACATCTCGTACTGACCAGCCGCCGCGGCATGGACGCCCCGGGCGCGGCCGAACTCGTCGCGGAACTCGCCGAGTCGGGCACCGAAGCCACCGTCGCCGCCTGCGATGTGACCGACCGGGACGCGGTCGCCGCACTGCTGGCGGACCTCAGGGCCGAAGGCCGTACGGTACGGACCGTCGTCCACACCGCCGCGCTGATCGAGCTGTACCCGCTGGCCGAGACCACTCTCGACGCCTTCGCCCGGGTCATGCACGCCAAGGTGGCGGGCGCCCAGGTGCTGCACGAACTCCTCGACGACGAGGAGCTGGACGACCTCGTGCTCTACTCGTCGACGGCCGGCATGTGGGGCACCGGCGCGCACGCCGCCTATGTGGCGGGCAACGCCTATCTCGCCGCGCTGGCCGCCCACCGCCGCGCCCGCGGGCTGCGCGCCCTGTCGCTCTCCTGGGGCATCTGGGCCGACGACCTCAAGCTCGGCCGTGTCGATCCGCAGTCGATCCGGCGCAGCGGCCTGGAGTTCATGGACCCGCAGCTCGCCCTCAGCGGGCTCAAGCGCGCCCTGGACGACGACGAGACCGTGCTCGCGGTCGCCGACATCGACTGGGACACCTACTACCCCGTCTACACCTCCGGCCGCCCCACCACGCTCTTCACCGAGGTGCCCGAGGTGCGGCGGATCACCGAGGCCGCGGAGCGGTCCACCGGCACGGCCGCGGAAGGGGAGTTCGTGGCGCGGCTGCGCGGGCTCTCCGGCGCCGAGCAGGAGCGGCTCCTGCTGGAGACGGTCCGCACGGAGGCCATGGCCGTCCTGGGCCTCTCGTCCGCCGACGCCCTGCCGGACCAGCGCGCGTTCCGCGACGTCGGCTTCGACTCGCTCACCGCGGTCGGGCTGCGCAACCGTCTGGCGTCCGTGACCGGGCTGACCCTGCCCACCACCATGGTGTTCGACCACCCCAGCCCCGCCGCGCTGGCCGCCTTCCTCGGCTCCGAGATCGCGGGCGCCGGGACGGCCGCCGGGGACTCGGGCGCGACCGCCTCGCTCTCCGCGGCCGACGACGACCCCATCGCCGTCATCGGCATGAGCTGCCGCTACCCGGGCGGTGTCACCTCCTCCGCGGAGCTGTGGCGGCTGGTCAGGGAGGGCGGCGACGCCATCTCCGGCTTCCCCGCCGACCGCGGCTGGGACGCCGAGAAGCTGTACGACCCGGACCCCGACCGGCAGGGCAAGACCTACTCCGTGCAGGGCGGATTCCTGCGCGACGTCGCCGACTTCGACCCCGGCTTCTTCGGGATCTCGCCGCGCGAAGCGGTCTCCATGGACCCGCAGCAGCGGCTTCTCCTGGAGACAGCCTGGGAGGCCTTCGAGCACGCCGGGATCGATCCGCTGGCCCAGCGCGGCAGCATGACCGGCACCTTCGTCGGCGCCAGCTACCAGGACTACGCCTCGGCCGTGCCCAACACCGCCGAGGGCTCCGAGGGCCACGCCATCACCGGCACTCTCTCCAGCGTCCTGTCCGGCCGGGTCTCGTACCTCTTCGGCTTCGAGGGTCCGGCGGTCACCCTGGACACCGCCTGCTCCTCCTCGCTCGTCGCGATGCATCTCGCCTGCCAGTCACTGCGCGACGGCGAGAGCTCCCTCGCGCTGGCCGGCGGCGTGAGCATCATGTCCACCCCGCTGTCCTTCGTCGGCTTCAGCCGGCAGCGGGCCCTCGCCACCGACGGGCGCTGCAAGGCGTACGCCGACTCCGCCGACGGCATGACCCTCGCCGAGGGCGTCGGTCTCGTCCTGCTGGAGCGCCTCTCCGACGCCCGCCGCAACGGACACCAGGTGCTGGCCGTGGTGCGCGGCAGCGCCGTCAACCAGGACGGCGCCTCCAACGGGCTCACCGCCCCCAACGGCCCCTCCCAGCAGCGGGTCATCCGCCAGGCCCTCGCCAACGCCGGACTGCGGCCCGCCGAGGTCGATGTGATCGAGGGCCACGGCACCGGCACCGCGCTGGGCGACCCCATCGAGGCGCAGGCCCTGCTCACCACCTACGGTCAGGACAGGGACCCGGAGCGCCCGCTGCTCCTCGGCTCGGTCAAGTCCAACATCGGCCACACCCAGATGGCCTCCGGTGCCGCCAGTGTGATCAAGATGGTGATGGCGCTCCAGGAGGGCGTCGTACCGAAGTCCCTCCACATCGACACCCCGTCCTCGCACGCCGACTGGTCGTCGGGCGCCATCGGCCTGCTGACCGAGGAGACCGCCTGGCCGGAGACCGGACGTCCCCGCCGCGGCGCCATCTCCTCGTTCGGTCTCAGCGGCACCAACGCGCACGCCATCCTGGAGCAGGCGCCGGCCCCCGATCCCGCGCCCGCCGAAGCACCCGGCCCCGAAGCGGTGCCGGGCGCCGTACCCGTACTGGTCTCGGCCCGGAGCGAAGCGGCGCTGCGCGCCCAGGCGGGCCGGCTGCTGGCCCTGGTGGAGGAGCGGCCGGGCACCCGGCTCGTCGACCTCGCCCACTCCCTGGCCACTTCACGGGCGAGCCTGGACCACCGGGCCGCCGTCGTGGCGGAGGAGCGCGACGAACTGCTGCGCGGACTGCTGGCACTGCGCGACGGACTGCCGGGACCCGGAGTGGTCCAGGGCGGTACGGGCCGTGGCCGTACGGCGTTCCTGTTCACCGGCCAGGGCAGCCAGCGCCCCGGCATGGGACGCGAACTGTACGACCGGTTCCCCGTGTTCGCCGACGCGCTCGACGCCGTACTGGCCCATGTGGACGGCGAGCTGGACCGCCCGCTGCGCGAGATCATGTTCGCCGCCGAGGGCTCGCCCGAGGCCGCGCTGCTGGACCGGACCGGGTACGCCCAGCCCGCGCTGTTCGCCATCGAGGTCGCGCTGTTCCGCCTCGCCGAGTCCTGGGGCCTCACCCCCGACTATCTCGCCGGGCACTCCATCGGCGAACTCGCCGCCGCCCACGCCGCGGGCGTGCTCTCCCTGGCCGACGCCTGCACGCTGGTGGCCGCGCGCGGCCGGCTGATGCAGGCGCTGCCCGAGGGCGGCGCGATGATCGCGGTCCAGGCCACCGAGGAGGAGGTCCTGCCGCTGCTCGCGGAGGCCGCGGGCCAGGTCTCGGTCGCGGCCGTCAACGGGCCCGCCTCGGTGGTCGTCGCGGGTGCCGAGGACCCCGTCCTGGACATCGCAGCGGCCCTCGGGGCCGAGGGCCGCAAGACCAAGCGGCTACGGGTCTCGCACGCCTTCCACTCGCCGCTGATGGACGCCATGCTCGACGACTTCGCGCAGGTCGCGCGGAGCGTCACCTACCATCCGCCGGTCATCCCGTTCGTGTCGAACGTGACGGGGGCGCTCGCCGCCGCCGACCAGGTGTGCACGCCCGAGTACTGGGTCCGCCACGTCCGTACGGCCGTACGCTTCGGCGACGGGATCGCCTGGCTGTCGGAGCGCGGCGGCGTACGGACCTTCCTGGAACTCGGCCCCGACGGTGTGCTCAGCGGCATGGCCCGCGAGAGCCTGCCCGACGACTCCCGCACCGCCCTGCTGCCGCTGCTGCGGGCCGGCCGCCCCGAGGTGCGTGCCCTCACCACCGCGCTGGCGGGCGCCCAGGTCAACGGTGTGGACATCGACTGGCGCGCCTTCTTCGCGGACAGCGGAGCGCGCCGGGTCGAACTGCCGACGTACGCCTTCCAGCGCGAGCGCTACTGGCCCGAGGCCGCGGCCGATGACACCACCGGCCCCGGGACCGGCGCGAACGCGCTGGACGCCGAGTTCTGGTCGGCGGTGGAACGCGACGACGTGACCGAACTGGCCGCCACGCTCGGTCTGGACGACACCACGGTCACCGCGATGGTCCCCGCCCTCACCGCCTGGCGCCGCCGCCGCGGCGAGCAGTCCGCCGTGGACGGCTGGCGCTACCGGGTCACCTGGAAACCGAGGTCCGGCTCGACCGCGCCCGCCGTACTGTCCGGCCGCTGGCTGGTCCTGGCCCCGGCGCGTACGGAGGACGCCGCGTGGGCCGCCGAGGTCGTCGCCGCGCTCGGTACGGAGACCGTCCTCGTCGAGGTCACCGGCACCGACGACCGGGCCGCGCTCGCCGCGCGACTGGCCGGACTGCGGGGCGAGGGAGCCGAGTTCGCGGGCGCCCTGTCCCTGCTGGCCCTTGTCGGCCACGACGGCGCCGCCCACCCCGAGGTGCCCGCCGCCCTGACCCTGACGGCCCTCGGCGCCCAGGCCCTCGGCGACGCCGGGATCGACGCGCCGCTGTGGAGCGTCACCCGGGGCGCGGTGTCCGTCGGCCGCTCCGAGCATGTGATCAGCCTCGACCAGGCCGCCGTCTGGGGACTCGGCCGTACGGTCGCCCTGGAGCGGCCCGGCCGCTGGGGCGGCTCCGTCGATCTGCCCGAGCGGCTCGACACCCAGGCCGCCCGCCGGTTCAGGAGCGTCCTGGCCGGAACCGACGGCGAGAACGAGACCGCCGTACGCGCCTCCGGCGTCTTCGTACGGCGCCTCGTCCACAGCCCCGCGCCCGACCGCTCGCCGGCCGGACCCGCGGGCGGGCGGCGCCCGTTCGGCCCCGGGGGAACCGTCCTGATCACCGGCGGTCTCGGCGGTCTCGGCGGGCATGTCGCCCGGCGGCTCGCCCACGACGGCGCCGGCCATCTGCTGCTCGCGGGACGGCGCGGCGAGGCCGCCCCCGGCGCCCCGGAACTCCGCGCCGAACTGGAGGAACTGGGCGCCCGCGTCACCGTGGCCGCCTGCGATGTCGCGGACCGCGACGCCCTGGCCGCCCTGCTCGCCTCCGTCCCCGACGACGCCCCGCTCACCGCCGTGATCCACACGGCCGGAGTCGTCGAGGACACCACCGTGGACGCGCTGACCCCGGACGCCTTCACCGCCGTACTCCGCTCCAAGGTCGTCGCGGCCCGCCACCTCCATGAGCTGACCGCCGACCTGGATCTCGCGGCGTTCGTCCTCTTCTCCTCCACCGCCGGGGTCATCGGCGCGGCGGGCCAGGGCAACTACGCCGCCGCCAACGCCTATCTGGACGCCCTCGCCGAGTACCGGCGCGCCCACGGCCTCACCGCGCTCTCCCTCGCCTGGGGCCCCTGGGCCGGATCCGGCATGGTCGCGGGCACCGCCGAGATCGAGAGCCGGGTACGGCGCGGCGGATTCGAACCCCTCGCGCCCGAACCCGCCGTACGCGCGCTGCTCCTGGCGGTCGAGCACGACGACACGGCCCTTGCCGTCGCCGACATCGACTGGAGCCGGTTCGCCCGCGCGTTCGCCGCGACCGGGCCGCTGCCGCTCGTCGCCGATCTGCCCGAGGTACGGAGGGCCGCCGCGCCCGCCGACGGCACCGCCGCCGGGGAGACCGAGCTGCGGCAGCGGCTCGCCGCGCTGCCCGAGGCCGAGCGCGCCGGACATGTGCTCGATCTGCTGCGTACCCAGGTGGCCGCCGTCCTCGGCCACTCCGACGCACGGGCCGTCGACGACGACCGGGCCTTCCGCGATCTGGGCTTCGACTCGCTGACCACCCTCGAACTCCGCAACGGACTCGCCGCGTCGACCGGGCTGAGCCTGCCCGCTTCCCTCGTCTACGACCTGCCCACCCCGCGCGAACTCGCGGACCATCTGCTCGCCGAACTGCTCGGCTCGCTGCCCGACACCACCGCGCCCGCTACGGCGGGCACGTCCCGGTCCCGGGCGGGCCATGACGACGACCCGATCGCCGTCGTCGGCATGGCCTGCCGCTTCCCCGGCGGCGCCGACTCGCCCGAGGAGCTGTGGCGACTGCTCGACGAGGGCAGGGACGGCATCACCGCCTTCCCGGCCGACCGCGGCTGGGACATCGAGGCTCTCGGCGCGGGCGCCTCGGACACCCTCGAAGGCGGATTCCTCACCGGGGTCGCCGACTTCGACGCCCGCTTCTTCGGGATCTCCCCGCGCGAGGCCCTCGCGATGGACCCGCAGCAGCGCCTTCTCCTGGAGACCACCTGGGAGGCGCTGGAGCGGGCCGGGATCGATCCCTCCGCGCTGCGCGGCTCCGCCACCGGCGTCTTCGTCGGCACCAACGGCCAGGACTATGTGGACGTCCTGCGCCGCTCCGCCTCGGACGTACGGGGCTACGCGGCCACCGGCAACACCGCCAGTGTCATGTCGGGCCGGCTCTCCTACGCGCTCGGCCTGGAGGGCCCGGCCGTCACCGTCGACACCGCGTGCTCGTCCTCACTGGTCGCCATGGACTGGGCCGGCAAGGCGCTGAGCGCGGGGGAGTGCTCGCTGGTGATCGCGGGCGGAGTGTCCGTGATGTCAAGCCCCGACTCCTTCGTCGAGTTCTCCACCCAGGGCGGTCTCGCCCCCGACGGACGGTGCAAGGCGTTCTCCGACAGCGCCGACGGCACCGCCTGGTCCGAGGGCGTCGGCATCCTGGTGCTGGAGCGGCTCTCCGACGCCGTACGGAACGGGCACGAGGTCCATGGCATCATCCGCTCCACCGCCGTCAACCAGGACGGCGCGTCCAACGGGCTCACCGCCCCCAACGGCCCGTCCCAGCAGCGGGTCATCCGCCAGGCCCTCGCCGACGCCGGACTGAACCCCGCCGACATCGATGCCGTCGAGGCGCACGGCACCGGCACCACCCTCGGCGACCCGATCGAGGCACAGGCCCTGCTCAGCACCTATGGCCGCGACCGGGAACATCCGCTGCTGCTCGGCACGGTCAAGTCGAACATCGGACACACCCAGGCCGCCGCCGGCTTCGCGGGCGTCATCAAGATGCTGCTCGCCATGCGGCACGGCACCCTGCCCAAGTCCCTGCACATCGGCACGCCTTCGGCGCATGTCGACTGGTCCTCCGGGGCCGTGTCGCTGCTGCGGGAGGCGCAGGAGTGGCCGGAGACCGGCCGCCCGCGCCGGGCCGGGGTCTCGGCCTTCGGCGTCAGCGGTACGAACGCGCATGTCATCGTCGAGCAGGCACCGGCCCCCGAAACGGCCCCCGAAACGGCCCCCGAGCGGACCGCGACCCCCGGCACCGCCCCGGCGGTTGTGCCCTGGATCGTCTCCGGCCGTACCCGGGAGGCGCTCCAGGCGCAGATCGACCGGCTCGTCTCCTTCGCCGCCCGTCACCCCGGACTGTCCCCCCTGGACATCGGCCGCTCCCTCGCCACCGACCGTACGGTCTTCCCGCACCGCGCGGTCCTGCTCGCCGGCGCCGATGGCGTACGGGAGAGCGCGCGCGGAGCGGCGGGGCGCGCGCCCGGCAGGTCCGCGTTCCTCTTCTCCGGCCAGGGCAGCCAGCGCGGCGCGATGGGCCGGGAGCTGTACGACAGGTTCCCGGTCTTCGCGGAGGCGCTGGACGCGGTCCTGGCGCATCTCGACACCGAGCTGGAATTCCCGCTGCGTGAAGTGCTGTTCGCCGATCCCGGCACCTTCGAGGCGGAACTGCTCGACGAGACCGGCTGGACCCAGCCCGCGCTCTTCGCCGTCGAGGTGGCGCTCTTCCGGCTCGCCGAATCGTGGGGCCTGACCCCGGACTTCGTGGCCGGGCACTCCATCGGGGAGATCACCGCGGCCCATGTGGCGGGCGTGTTCTCGCTGGCGGACGCCTGCCGTCTGGTGGCCGCGCGGGCCTCCCTGATGCAGGCACTTCCGCAGGGCGGCGCGATGGTCGCCGTCCAGGCCACCGAGGACGAGATCGTTCCGCTGCTCGGCGAGAACGTGTCGATCGCGGCGCTCAACGGCCCCGAGGCGCTGGTCGTCGCCGGAGCGGAGGACGCCGTCCTGGAGATCGCCGGGCGCCTTGCCGCCGACGGCCGCAGGACCAGGAGGCTGCGGGTCTCGCACGCCTTCCACTCCCCGCTGATGGACCCGATGCTCGCGGAGTTCGCCCGGGTCACCGAGACCCTCACGTACCACGAGCCCCTGCTCCCGGTGGTGTCCAACCTCACCGGTGAGCTGGCCACCGCGGACGAACTGCGCTCGCCCGCCTACTGGGTACGGCATGTCCGTGAGGCCGTACGGTTCGCCGACGGGGTACGGACCCTGCGCGACGCGGGAGTCACGGCCTTCGTGGAGCTGGGGCCCGACGGAGTGCTCTGCGCCATGGCCGGGCAGAGCCTGGACGGAGCCGGTCCGGCGCCCGTGCTGGTGCCGCTGCTGCGTGCGCGCCGCAGCGAGGAAGAGGCCGTGGTCGCGGCTCTCGCCACCCTGCACACGCATGGTGCGGGACCACGCTGGTCCGCGTTCTTCGAGGACACCGGCGCGCGCCGGGTCGAGCTGCCGACGTACGCGTTCCAGCGCGAGCGGTACTGGCCGGAGGCCGCCGTGCCGCCGGCCGGCGCGGGCGGTGCCGAAGGCGGCGCGCCGGACCCGGTGGACACCGAGTTCTGGTCGGCGGTGGAGCGCGAGGACCTGGAGGCGCTGGCCGCCTCGCTGGACCTGGACGGCGAGACCGTGACCACGATGGTGCCCGCGCTCTCCGCGTGGCGCCGCCGCAGGAACGAGCGGACCGCCGGGGCGAACTGGCGCTACCACGAGGGCTGGACCGAGCTGCCGGAGCTGCCCGGACCGCCCGCCGCCGGACCCCTGGGTGCCTGGCTGGTGCTCGTACCGGCCGGTGCGCGGGACGAGTGGACGGCCGCCGCCGTCGAGGCGCTGGGCCCGGATGCCCTACGGGTGGACGTGGACCTCACCGCCGACGGCGACGCGGCCCTGCGGGAGCGGCTGGCGTCGGCTGCCTCGGCGGCGGTCACGGAGGCGGGCATGGAGCCGGTCACGGAGTCGGCCTACAAGGCGGCCTCCGAGACGGTTTCCGAGCGCGCGGACGGAACCGGTTTCGCCGGGGTCGTCTCGCTGCTCGCCGCCGGAGCGGACGGCCTGCCGGCCGGCCCGGCAACGCCCGCCGCGCTGCTGTCGGCCCTCGACGGGGCGGGCATCGGCGTGCCGCTGTGGTGCGTTACCCGGGGAGCCGTCTCCGTGACCCCGTCCGAGCCGGCGCTCAACCCCGCACAGGCCACCGTCTGGGGCCGGGGCCGGGTCACCGCGCTCGAACACCCGGACCGCTGGGGCGGACTGATCGACCTTCCGGAGTCGCTGGACGAGCAGGCGAGGGCCGCCTTCGCCGCCGCGCTGGCGGGACGGGACGGCGAGGACCAGATCGCGGTCCGAGCCACCGGGGCCTTCGGCCGGCGCCTGGTCCGTACCGCACCGCCGCAAGCACCCGAAGCGCCAGTGACATCCAGCCCATCCGGGGCACCCGAAACATCCGCCGAGGACGGCTTCTGGCGACCCTCCGGTACGGTGCTCGTCGTCGGCGGCACGGGGACCATGGGCGCCCGGGCCGCCCGCAGGCTGGCCCGTGACGGCGCCCGGCATCTCGTACTGACCGGCCGTCACCCGTCCGACCTCGCCGGATCCGAGGCGCTCGAAGCCGAGCTGAAGCAGCTCGGCGCCACGGCCGCCCTCGCCGTCTGCGACCCGGCCGACCGGGACGCCCTGACCGCGCTGCTCGCCACCGTCCCCGAGGACGCGCCGCTCACGGCCGTGATCCACACCGAGGAGCCGGAGGACGATTCCGAGGCCGCGCTCGCCTCGGCACTGGCCGGAGTGGTCCAGCTCGGCGCGGTCCTCGGCGACCGGCCGCTGGACGCCTTCGTCCTGTTCGGCTCGATCGCCGGAGTCTGGGGCGTACGGGGCCGGGACACCGAGGCCGCGCTCGGCGCCTTCCTGGACGCCTTCGCCCGGCAGCGCCGCGCACGGGGCGCCACCGCCCTCTCGGTCGCCTGGGGCGCCTGGACGGACGCCGTCGACCACTCCATGGCCGCGCATCTGCGGATGAACGGGCTGCCCGTCATGGACACCGACACGGCGCTCACCGCGCTCGGCCGGGCCGTCGCAGACGGCGGGGCCGCGGTCACCCTGGCCGATGTGCGCTGGGAGACCTTCGCACCCGCCTTCACCGAGGCCCGTCGCAGCCCGCTGTTCGCGGACCTGCCCGAGGCCCGTACCGCCATCGAGGAGGCGGCCCGCGACCGGGCCGAGGAACTGTCCGGCTCCGGGGCCGGTGCGTACCGGCAGTGGCTGCTCGGCCTGCCCGCGACCGAGCGCGCCGACGCGCTGCTCACCCTGGTCACCGAGAAGGCCGCCGTCGTCCTGGGCCACCCGGACACCGCCGCGGTCGAGTCCGATCTGCCCTTCCGTGACCTCGGCTTCGACTCGCTGACCGCCGTCGACCTTCGCAACCAGCTCAAGGAGGCGACCGGGCTCAGCCTGCCCGCGACCCTCGTCTTCGACCACCCCACGCCCGCCGAACTCGCGGCGGAACTGCGGGCATCGCTGCTCGGCGAGACCGCCACCGTCGCACCCGTCGCGGCTCCGGTCCGGACGGACGACGACCCGGTCGTCATCGTCGGCATGGCCTGCCGCTACCCGGGCGGTGTCGGTTCCCCCGAGGACCTGTGGCGGCTCGTCACCGAAGGCACCGACGCCGTCGGCGACTTCCCCACCGACCGCGGCTGGGACCTCGACACCCTGCTCGGCGGCCCGCCCGAGGGCGGACGCGGGCGCAGCGCCACCGGCCGGGGCGGATTCCTCTACGACGCGGCCGACTTCGACCCGGGCCTGTTCGGTATCTCGCCGCGCGAGGCGATCGTGATGGACCCGCAGCAGCGCATCGTCCTGGAAGCCGCCTGGGAGGCGCTGGAACGCGCGGGTATCGACGCGGCGACCCTGCGGGGCAGCACCACCGGCGTCTATGTCGGCGGCGGCAGCGGCGACTACCGGCCGCCCGCCGAGGCGGGCCAGTGGGAGACCGCGCAGTCGGCGAGCCTCCTGTCCGGCCGGCTCGCGTACTCCTTCGGCCTCCAGGGCCCCACGGTCTCCGTGGACACCGCGTGCTCCTCGTCGCTGGTCGCGCTGCATCTCGCGGCCCAGGCCCTGCGGTCCGGCGAGTGCTCGATCGCGCTGGCCGGCGGGGTGACCGTGATGGCGACCCCGGCGGGCTTCGTCGAGTTCAGCGCGCAGGGCGCGCTCTCCGCCGACGGCCGCTGCAAGGCGTTCTCCGAAGCGGCCGACGGCACGGGATGGTCCGAGGGCGTGGGCATGCTCGTCGTCGAGCGCCTCTCCGACGCCCGTCGCAACGGCCACCGCGTACTGGCGGTCCTGCGCGGCAGCGCGATCAACCAGGACGGCGCCTCCAACGGGCTGACCGCGCCCAGCGGCCCCGCCCAGCAGCGGGTGATCCGGCAGGCCCTCGCCAACTCCGGCCTGTCGCCCGCGGATGTGGACGCGGTCGAGGCGCACGGTACGGGGACGAAGCTCGGTGACCCGATCGAGGCGCAGGCGCTGCTCGCCACCTACGGCCAGGACCGCGACCCGGAGCGCCCGGTGCTCCTCGGCTCGCTCAAGACCAACATCGGCCACACCCAGGCGGCTTCGGGTGTCGCGGGCGTGATCAAGATGGTGATGGCGATGCGGCACGGCACCCTGCCGAAGTCGCTGTACGCCGAGACCCCGACCTCCCATGTCGACTGGACGGCGGGCGCGGCCCGGCTGCTCACCGAGCCGGTCGCCTGGCCGGACTCGGGCCGCCCGCGCCGCGCCGGGGTCTCCTCGTTCGGCGCCAGCGGTACGAACGCGCATCTGATCCTGGAACAGGCACCGGACCCCGGGCCCGAGGCCCCTTCGGGCAGCCGCGAGCCGGCCACCCTGCCGATGCTGCTCTCCGGCCGGACCGAGAACGCGCTGCGCGCCCAGGCCCGCCGCCTCCTCGCCCACATCACCGAGCGCCCCGGTCTCGACCTGACCGATCTCGCCTTCTCGCTCGCCACGACCCGCTCGGTCTTCGAGCACCGGGCCGCCGTGACCGTCACCGGACGCGACGCCCTGCTCGACGGACTCGCCGCGCTGGCCGAGGGCAACACCCTCGCCCAGCTCGCCGAGCACCGGGTGGAGAAGACCGGCAGGCGCGCCGTCCTCTTCTCCGGCCAGGGCTCGCAGCGGCTCGGGATGGGCCGTGAGCTGTACGGGCGGTTCCCGGTCTTCGCCGAGGCCCTGGACTCCGTACTGGCCGTCCTGGACGGTCAGTTGGAGCGCCCGCTGCGCGAGGTGATCTGGGGCGAGGACGCCGAGGCCCTCAATGACACGGGCTTCGCTCAGCCCGCGCTCTTCGCCGTCGAGGTCGCGCTGTTCCGGCTGGTGGAGTCCTGGGGAGTGACCCCGGACTTCGTGGCCGGCCACTCGATCGGCGAGATCGCCGCCGCCCATGTGGCCGGGGTGTTCTCGCTGGCGGACGCCGGCCGGCTGGTCGCGGCCCGCGCGAGGCTGATGCGGGCGCTGCCCGCGGGCGGCGCGATGGCCGCCGTCCAGGCCACCGAGGACGAGATCGCTCCGTTCCTCACCGACCGCGCTGACCGGGTGTCGATCGCCGCGCTCAACGGCCCGACCTCGGTGGTGATCTCCGGTTACGAGGACACCGTGCTGGAGGTCGCGGCCGAACTGGAAAGGCGGGGCCGCAAGACCAGCAGGCTGCGGGTCTCGCACGCCTTCCACTCCCCGCTGATGGACCCGATGCTGGACGGCTTCCGCGCAGTCGCCGAGGGGCTCGCGTACCAGGCGCCCCGGATCCCGGTGATCTCGAATGTGAGCGGTGCTCTCGCCACCGCCGAGGAGCTGGGCACACCCGAGTACTGGGTACGGCATGTCCGCGAGGCCGTACGGTTCGCCGACGGTGTCCGGACGATGGCCGCGCGCGGGGTGACCGCCTTCCTGGAGCTGGGCCCCGACGGGGTGCTCGCCGCGCTGGCCCAGGAGTCGGCCCCGCCCGCCGCCCTGGCCGTACCGGTCCTGCGCAAGGGCAGGGACGAGGAGACCACCCTGGTCACCGCGCTGGCCCGGCTGCATGTGCACGGTGCGGGACCGCGCTGGTCCGCGTTCTTCGCGGACACCGGGGCGCGCTGGGCCGATCTGCCGACCTACGCCTTCCAGCACGGCCGGTTCTGGCCGGACACCCCGCCGGCAGCCGTGGAGGCACCGGAGACCGCCGCGACGGACAAGGCGTTCTGGGAAGCCGTGGAGCGGGAGGACTTCGCCTCGCTCGAATCCGCCCTGGACGTCGAGGGCGACGCACTGTCGAAGGTGCTTCCGGCACTGCTGGACTGGCGCCGGCAGCGCGACGACGAGTCGGTCGTGGAGGGCTGGCGGCACCGGGTCGTCTGGAAGCCGGTGGCCGGTGCCTCCCTCGCGCACCGCAAACCGCTGACGGGCACCTGGCTCGCCGTCGTCCCGGAGGAACTGGCCGAGGACGCCTGGGTGTCGGCGGCGCTCGACGCGCTGGGCACCTCGGTCGTACGGGCCCCGGTCGGTGCCCCCGACCGGGCCGCACTGGCCGACGCGCTCCGGGCCCTGGGCGACAGCGCCCGCACCGATGCCGCCCGTACCGATTTGGCTCGCACCGACGGCGCGCCCTTCGCCGGAGTCGTCTCGCTGCTCGCCCTGCGCGACTCCCCGGCGGGCGGCGTGCCCGCGGGAACGGCCCTCACCGCCGTACTGCTCCAGGCCCTGGGCGACGCCGGAATCGGCGCCCCGCTCTGGTGCCTGACCCGGGGCGCGGTCTCCACGCACCGTACGGACGAACCCCGCCACCCGCTCCAGGCCGCCGTCTGGGGTCTGGGCCGGGTCGCCGCGCTGGAGTACCCGGAGCGCTGGGGCGGGCTGATCGACCTGCCCGAGAACCTGGACGAGGGGACGGCCGCCGGGCTCACCGGTGTGCTGGCCGGGCTCGACGGGGAGGACCAGGTGGCCGTACGCGCCTCCGCTGTCCTCGCCCGGCGCCTGGTCCGGGCACCCGGCAACCGCCCGGCCCGTACCTGGGACCCGGCCGGCACCGTACTGATCACCGGCGGCACCGGAGCCCTCGGCGCCCAGGTCGCCCGCAGGCTCGCCCGCGGCGGAGTCCGGCACCTGGTGCTGCTCAGCCGCCGCGGCCCCGAGGCACCCGGCGCGGACGCGCTCCGCGCCGAGCTCGAAGGACTCGGCGCCCGGGTCACCCTCACCGCCTGCGACGCCGCCGACCGCGACCAACTTACGGCCGTACTCGCGGACATCCCCGACGAGCACCCGCTGACCGGTGTGGTGCACACGGCCGGAGTCCTCGACGACGGAGTGCTCGACCGGCTCACCCCGGAGCGGTTCGCACCGGTCTTCCGCGCCAAGGTCACCTCGGCCCTGCTGCTCGACGAGCTGACACGCGGCCTGGACCTCACGGCCTTCGTCCTCTTCTCGTCCGCCTCCTCGGCCGTGGGCAACCCCGGCCAGGCCAACTACGCGGCGGCCAACGCGGTCCTCGACGCCCTCGCCGAACGGCGGCGGGCCCTGGACCTCCCGGCCACCTCGATCGCCTGGGGAGCCTGGGGCGGCGGCGGGATGGCCGAGGGCGCGGGAGCCGACGAGGCCGCCAGGCGCGCCGGGATCGGCGCCATGGACCCCGAGCTGGCCTGCGAGGCGCTGCTGCGGCTGGTCATGGAGGCCGAACCGACCGCGGTGGTCGCCGAAGTGGCCCTGGAGCACTTCGTCGGCGCCTTCGGCGCGAACCGCCCGAGCGCCCTGCTGCGCGAGTTCCCCGGCTACCGCGACATGGCCGCCGCCCGAGCCGCGGCCCCCGCCGGCGGCACGGACGGGGGCGGCCTGCGGGACCGGCTCCTGGCCATGACCGCGAACCGGCGCCTCGAAACCGTCGTGGAACTGGTCCGTACCCGGGCCGCCCAGGTCCTGGGCTACCCCGACACGGACGCCGTCGGCGCCGAACGGTCCTTCCGGGACCTCGGAGTCGACTCGCTCGGAGCCGTGGAACTGCGCAACCAGCTCAATACGGCCACCGGACTGAGCCTGTCCGCGACGCTCGTCTTCGACCATCCCACCCCCACCGCCCTCGCCGAGCACGTCCTGCGCCGGCTCCTGCCGGACGAGGACACCGGGGACGGCACCGGGACCGATGCCGAGGAGACGGAGATCCGGGCCCTGCTCGCCTCCGTGCCCCTCGCCCGGCTCCGGGACATCGGCGTACTGGAGCCGCTGCTCCAGCTCGCAGGACGGGGCGGCACGGCCCCGGCCGAGACCGAGGAATCCGGCGAGGCCATCGACTCGATGGCCGTGGCAGACCTGGTGCGGGCCGCGCTCAACGGCCAGTCCGACCTGTAGCGCGAGTGACGGAGCGATGGAGCAGACGATGAATGCCCCCACCGAGAACGCCCCTACGGACAACTCCCGGAGCAGCAGCGTGGTGGAAGCGCTGCGCGCCGCGATGAAGGAGGCCGAGCGGCTGCGACGGCAGAACAGGATGTTCGTCGCCGCCGCCAGCGAGCCGATCGCCATCGTGGGCATGGCCTGCCGCTTCCCCGGCGATGTCGCCTCGCCCGAAGGGCTCTGGGACCTGGTCGCGTCCGGCACCGACGCCATCTCCGCGTTCCCCGCCGACCGCGGCTGGGACCTGGACGCGCTGCGCGACAGCGGCACCGACGCCCGCGACACCTCGGTCAGCCAGCAGGGCGGCTTCCTCGGCTGCGTCGCCGACTTCGACCCCGGCTTCTTCGGGATCTCGCCGCGCGAGGCGGTCACCATGGACCCCCAGCAGCGGCTGCTGCTGGAGACCGCCTGGGAGGCCATCGAACGCTCCGGGATCGACGCCACCCGCCTCCGCTCCACCAGGACCGGCGCGTTCATCGGCACCAACGGGCAGGACTACGCGTATCTCCTGGTCAGGTCGCTGGACGACGCGACCGGCGATGTCGGCACCGGGATCGCCGCCAGCGCCGCGTCGGGGCGTCTCTCGTACACGTTCGGCCTGGAGGGCCCCGCGATCACGGTCGACACGGCGTGCTCGTCCTCGCTGGTCGCCCTCCATCTCGCCGTACAGTCGTTGCGCAACGGCGAGTGCGGGCTCGCGCTCGCCGGCGGCGTCAACGTGATGTCCACCCCCGGCTCGCTGGTCGAGTTCAGCAGGCAGGGCGGGCTCGCGCGGGACGGCCGGTGCAAGGCGTTCTCCGACACGGCCGACGGCACCGGATGGTCCGAGGGCGCCGGGATCCTGATGCTGGAGCGGCTCTCCGACGCACAGCGCAACGGGCATCCCGTCCTCGCGGTGGTACGCGGCTCCGCCGTCAACCAGGACGGCGCCTCCAACGGCTTCACCGCGCCCAACGGCCCCTCGCAGCAGCGCGTCATCCGCCAGGCCCTGGCCAACGCGGGTCTCACCCCCGCCGAGGTGGACGCGGTCGAGGCGCACGGCACCGGCACCCCGCTGGGCGACCCCATCGAGGCACAGAGCCTGCTCGCCGGGTACGGCCAGGACCGCGAGCAGCCGCTGTTCCTCGGCTCGGTCAAGTCCAACATCGGGCACACCCAGGCCGCTTCGGGTGTCGCGGGCGTCATCAAGATGGTGATGGCGATGCGGCACGGAGTGCTGCCGCGCACCCTGCACGCGGAGCAGCCGTCCTCGCACGTCGACTGGTCGGCGGGCAAGGTCGAGCTGCTTACCGAGGCCCGTGCCTGGCCGGCGGTCGGCCGGCCGCGCCGTACGGGCGTGTCCTCGTTCGGGGTCAGCGGCACCAACGCGCATGTGATCATCGAGCAGGCTCCGGAGGCCCCTGCCCCGGAGGTGACCGCCACCACTCCGGCGCGGGCGCTGCCCTGGGTGATCTCGGGCCGGACTCCGGAGGCGCTGCGCGAGCAGGCGGCCCGTCTGCTCGACCGGCTGGAGCGCGAACCCGGACTGCGCCCCGCCGATGTGGCGCTCTCCCTGGCCACCACCAGAGCGAGCCTGGAACACCGGCTCGCCGTGATCGCGGACGAGGACGGTGCCGCCGGGCGGGCCGCTCTGGCGGCCTGGACCGAGCACGGCACGGCACCTGGCACCGTCGAGGGCACGGTCGTGGGACGTGCTCCCCGCGCGGTGCTGTTCTCGGGTCAGGGCTCGCAGCGGCTGGGCATGGGCCGTGAGCTGTACGGGCGGTTCCCGGTGTTCGCCGAGGCCTTCGATTCCGTACTGGCCCTGCTGGACGGGGAGTTGGGCTGCTCGCTGCGGGAGGTCGTCTGGGGTGAGGACGCGGACCGGCTGAACGGGACGGGCTTCACTCAGCCGGCGCTCTTCGCTGTGGAGGTGGCGCTGTTCCGGCTGGTGGAGTCCTGGGGTGTGACCCCGGACTTCGTGGCCGGTCATTCGATCGGTGAGATCGCGGCGGCTCATGTGGCGGGTGTGTTCTCGCTGGAGGACGCCTGCCGTCTGGTGGCGGCGCGCGCCTCGCTGATGCAGGCGCTGCCGGCCGGCGGCGCGATGATCGCCGTACGGGCGACCGAGGACGAGATCCGGCCGCTGCTGTCCGAGCGGGTGTCGATCGCCGCGGTCAACGGACCGTCGTCGGTGGTGATTTCGGGAGCCGAGGACGCGGCGCTGGAGGTGGCGGCCGAACTGGAGGCACTGGGCCGCAAGACGAGCCGTCTGCGGGTCTCGCACGCTTTCCACTCGCCGCTGATGGATCCGATGCTGGGCGGTTTCCGGGCGGTGGCGGAAGGACTGTCCTACGCCGAGCCGTCGATTCCGGTGATCTCGAATGTGAGCGGTGCTCTCGCCGCCGTCGATGAGCTGTGCTCTCCCGAGTACTGGGTGCGGCATGTCCGCGAGGCGGTGCGGTTCGCGGACGGTGTGCGGGTGCTGGGGGAGCGGGGCGTACGGACGTTCCTGGAGCTGGGCCCCGACGGCGTGCTGTCGGCACTGGCTCAGGAGTCGGTGCCGGACGGCTCGGTGACCGTACCGCTGCTCCGGAAGGACCGTCCGGAGGAGGTCTCGGCCGTCACCGCGCTGGCCCAACTCCATGTGCGCGGTACGGCTGTCGAGTGGCCGGCCTTCTTCGAGGGCACCGGCGCCCGGCCCGTGGACCTTCCCACGTACGCCTTCCAGCACGAGCGGTTCTGGCCCAGGTCCACCCACCGGCCCGCGGACGCCGCCGGACTCGGCCTCACCTCCGCGAACCACCCGCTGCTCGGCGCCGCCATGTCGGTCGCGGGCTCCGACGAACTGCTGCTGACCGGCACACTGTCGCTGGCCACCCACCCCTGGCTGGCCGGGCATGTCGTGGGCGGCATGGTGTTCTTCCCCGGCACCGGATTCCTCGAACTCGCGATCCGCGCCGCCGACCAGGCCGGCTGCGACCGCGTCGACGATCTGATGCTGGCAGCCCCGCTCATCCTGCCCCGCACCGGCGCGGTCCAGGTACAGATCGCCGTCGGTAGCGCGGACGACGACGGCCGCCGTGAGCTGCGCTTCTACTCCCGTGCCGGCGACGCGCCCGACGACGAGTGGACCCTGCACGCCTCGGGCCGCATCGGCCGCGGCGAGCGCGTACTCGGCTTCGACACCACCGTATGGCCGCCCAAGGGCGCGACTGTCGTCGATATCGAGGGGCTCTACGACCGGTACGCGGGCAACGGCCTCGAATACGGGCCCGCCTTCCGCGGGCTCCGGGCCGTCTGGCGCCGTGGCGAGGAGATCTTCGCCGAGGTCGCGCTGGACCGCGAGGTCGAGGACGCCGACGCGTACGGGGTGCACCCGGCGCTCTTTGACTCCGTGCTGCACAGCACGGTCTTCGCCAGCGCGGACGGCGACGACAGAAGCCTGCTGCCCTTCGCCTGGAACGGTGTCTCCCTGCATGCCTCGGGTGCTTCGACCCTGCGGGTACGCGTCACCAGCGAGGGCCGGGACGCGGTACGGATCGCCGCCGTCGACATCCAGGGCGAGCCGGTCATCTCGGTGGAGTCGCTGGCCCTCAGGGCCGCCGCTCCGCCGTCCCCGGTCGACACCCGCCGCGAGGCGGTGAACTCGCTGTTCCGGGTCGACTGGGTCCCGGCGGCCTCCGAGAGCGCGGTCGCGGACAGCGAGTGGGCGGTGCTCGGCACCGATGAACTGGGCCTGACCGGCGCGCTTGCCTCGGTCGGCGCCGCCCGGCTGCACGCCCCGGCGCGAACCCTCGCCGACCTCCTGGAACGCACCGGTCCGTCCGCCCCCGACGGCGAGGGCGTGCCGGAATCCGTGCTCGTACCGCTCAAGGGCGACCCCTCGTGCAACGCCGAGTCCGCCCATGAACTCGCCCGGTACGTACTGGAGTTGATCCAGGAGTGGCTCGCCGAGGAGCGGTTCGCCGGCTCCCGGCTGGTCTTTGTCACCCGGGGCGCGGTCGAGGACAGTGCCCACGGTGTCACCGATACGGCCGCCGCCTCGGTGTGGGGTCTGGTGCGCTCGGCGCAGGCGGAGAACCCCGGCCGGTTCCTGCTGGTGGACCTTGACGCGGACGATTCGGCGGACCGTGCCGCCGCCCTGGCGCACCTGCCCGGCCTTGCCGCCTCCGACGAGCCGCAGGCCGTGGTGCGCTCGGGCGCCCTGCGCGTCGGCAGGCTCGCGCGCCTCGATTCCGGTACGGGCCTGATGCCGCCGGCCGGAGTGCCCTGGCGGCTCGGCAGCCGGGCCAAGGGCAGTCTGGACGGCCTGGCTCTGGAGCCCTTCCCCGAGGTGCTGGAGCCGCTCACCGGCCGCGAGGTACGGATCGAGGTCCGTGCGGCCGGAGTGAACTTCCGCGATGTCCTCAACGCCCTGGGCATGTACCCCGGCGACGCCGGGCTGTTCGGCTCCGAGGCGGCGGGCGTGGTGGTCGAGACGGGGCCCGAGGCGTCCCTGCTCCGTGTCGGCGACCGGGTCACCGGCATGCTCTTCGGCGGCTTCGGCACCCATGTGGTCGGCGACGAGCGCCGCTTGATCGCCGTGCCGGAGGAGTGGTCGTGGGAGACGGCGGCCTCGATGCCGCTGGTGTTCCTGACGGCCTATCACGCCCTCATCGAACTGGCCGGGTTGAAGCAGGGCGAAAAGGTCCTGATCCATGCCGGTGCGGGCGGTGTGGGTATGGCCGCCATCCAGATCGCGCGTCATCTGGGCGCCGAGGTGTTCGCGACGGCGAGCGAGGGCAAGTGGGACGTCCTGCGCGGGCTGGGCGTGGCGGACGACCACATCGCGTCGTCCCGTACCACCGACTTCGAAGCGGCCTTCTCCGCCGTCACCGACGGGGTCGACGTCGTTCTGAACTCGCTGGCCGGTGAGTTCGTGGACGCGTCGCTGCGGTTGCTGGGTCCCGGCGGCCGGTTCCTGGAGATGGGCAAGACCGACATCCGCGAGGCGGCCGATCTGCCCGAAGGGGTGAACTACCGCTCGTTCGACCTCGGTTGGGTGGATCCGGTCGGCATCCAGCGGATGCTCCAGGCTCTGATGGGTCTGTTCGGTCGGGGTGTGCTGGAGCCGCTTCCGGTGCGGTCGTGGGATGTGCGGAGGGCGCGGGACGCGTTCCGTTTCATGAGTATGGCCAGGCATGTGGGCAAGATCGTGCTGACCATGCCGCGGGTGTGGGATCCGGAGGGTACGGTCCTGATCACCGGCGGCACGGGCGGTCTGGGAGGTCTGCTGGCCCGCCACCTGGTCCAGGAGCGGGGCGTACGGCGCCTGCTGCTGACCAGCCGTCGTGGCCCGGCCGCCGAGGGCGCTGGGCAACTCGCCGCCGAACTACGGGAGTCGGGCGCCGACGTCACCATCGCCGCCTGCGACGCGGCCGACCGGGGAGCACTGGCCGGACTGCTCGCGTCGATCCCCGCCGACCACCCCCTGACCGCCGTGGTGCATACGGCCGGCGTCCTCGACGACGGTGTGATCGGCTCGTTGACCCCCGAGCGCCTCGCCTCCGTACTCCGTCCCAAGGTCGACGCAGCATGGCACCTTCATGAACTGACGCAGGATCTCGATCTGGCCGCCTTCGTGGTCTACTCGTCGACCGCCGGAGTCATGGGCAGCCCCGGACAGGCCAACTATGCCGGCGGCAACACCTTCCTCGACGCCCTGGCCGCCCACCGCCGCGCCCTCGGACTGCCCGGTCTCTCGCTGGCCTGGGGCGCCTGGGAACAGGGCGCGGGCATGACCAGCACCCTGGAGGACCACGATGTGCGCCGGGTCAGCGGCTCCGGCATGCCGCTGCTCTCCGTCGAGCAGGGCCTCGCCCTCTTCGACACCGCCACCCTGAGCGACGAGGCGCTGGTGGTTCCGCTCGGAATCGGCAGCGGCTCCATCCCCGCGTCGGCCGGGGTCCCGGCCCTGCTCAGGGGTCTCGTACGGACCGGCCGCCGCGCCGCGAAGAGCGGCGCCACGAGCGTGTCCCGGGCGGGGCTCGTCGAACGGCTGGCCGCACTGCGCGAGACCGAGCGCCCCCGGCTCCTCACCGAACTCGTCCGTACCGAGGCCGCCGTGGTCCTCGCGCACTCCTCGCCCGAGGCCATCGCCGTGGAGCGGGAGTTCCGGCAGCTCGGCTTCGACTCGCTGACGGCCGTCGAACTGCGCAACCGGCTCTCGTCGGCCACCGGTCTGACCCTGCCCGCCACCCTGATCTTCGACTACCCCACCC